>JBBWZU010000061.1:0-13062 GCA_039649225.1 Hyphomicrobiales bacterium
CGTCCTCGAACACGGTCGCGGGACAAGCCGCCACGGGTTCGGGTCTTGGACCGAGCGCGATCGACTATGTGCTCGGTATCTGCAAGGCCTATACGACGCGCGTCGGCGAGGGGCCGTTCCCGACCGAGCAGCTCAACGATACCGGTCGGCTGCTCGGCGAACGCGGGCGGGAATTCGGCACGGTCACCGGTCGGCCGCGTCGGTGTGGCTGGTTCGATGCAGTGCTGGTGCGGCAGACCGCGCGCACCAGCGGTATCAGCGGCCTTGCGCTGACCAAACTCGATATCCTCGACGCCTTCGATGAGATTAAAGTCTGTGTCGCCTACCGGCTCGACGGGCGAGAAATCGACTATCTGCCCGCCAGCGCCAGTGCGCAGGCGCGGGCAGAGCCGGTCTATGAGACCGTAGAAGGGTGGAAAAGTAAGACCGCAGGGGCACGGTCCTGGGCCGAATTGCCCGCCCAAGCGATAAAATACGTTCGGCGAATCGAAGAATTGGTGGATTGTCCGGTGGCTTTGCTATCGACCAGCCCCGAGCGGGAAGACACAATACTGGTGCGCAACCCGTTCGAAATTTGAGCTGAACCTTGGGAGCGGAAAGAGCGTAACTCACGAATGGCTGATTATTATCCGCTCGTCGCCAAGGCGATCGCCGGTCTCGAAAGAAACACCGGCGAGGGTCGTCGCGCGCTCTATGAGCGCGCGCGGTCGGCTTTGGTCGCGCAATTGCGCGGGATGAGCGATCCGTCGCTGACTGAAGCTGAGATCACACGTGAGCGGCTTTCGCTCGAGGAAGCCATCCGCAAGGTTGAAGCCGAATCCGCGCGCCGCCCGCGTGATGTTCCGCGTGCCGATCCGCCGGCCGCCAAGGCTGAGCCTGCTCGCAATCCGGATGCGCCGCCTGCAACGCCGAAACCCGCCGGGCCACCGCTCGCCGCGGCATCGCCTGGCGAACGGCCGGGCCTGTCGCGCAACCGTGCCACCGGCCGTACCGTTACCGACGAGGGGTTGAAAGGATTTCGGGATGTGATCGCCGAGGCCGAAGCGCTCGGCGATGCGACGGCGCAGGGAGCCAAGACGGCGCGTGAGGTCTTTGCCGCAACGCCGCCAAGCCCGAACCCGGCATTCGACCGGCTCGAGCCGCGCGTCGAGCCGGAAGGCTTCCGGACCCCCCCGCGACCTGCGGCGCGCCAGCGCGAGCAAACGCGCGCACCCGATCCATTTGACGCCTTCGCGCCCGATCCCAACCTCGACGTCCGCCTGCCGGACGCGCGTGCCCCCGAACAGCGCGCGCCCGAGCCTCGCCCTCCTGAAACGCGCGCGCCGCCACCGGCCTGGCCGCCCGACTTGCCCGCGGAGCGGGTCGCCGAGCCGCGGCAAAGCCAGCAACGGCAAGGGCCGATGCGCGCGCCGTCGGCCGATGACCTCGGTGAATTGCCGAAGCGCTCGCGCGTCGGGCTCATCGCGGCGATCCTGACGGTGCTGCTCATCCTCGCCCTTGGCGCCGCCGCATACTGGCAGCGCGACAGCATCGCGGCGCTGGTCAACAAAGTGCGCGGTCCCGTGACCCAGTCGCCGCAGGACGCGGTGCCGGCGCGTGCCAAGATCACGGATCGTGTCGGCCAGCCCTCGTCACCGACGACGCCGCAGACGTCCGCAAAGCAGGAGGGCGGCCCGGTCGCCGCCGTCGCGCAACGCGTCGTTCTCTACGAGGAAGATCCCGCGGACCCGCAGGGCAAGCGCTATGTCGGCTCCGCGATCTGGCGCACCGAACCGATAACGGCATCGCCGGGCGCCGCGCCCGACATTGCGGTGCGCGCGGACCTGGAAATTCCCGAGCGGCGCATGACCATGACGCTTTCGCTGCGGCGCAATACCGATCAGGCGCTGCCGGCGAGCCACACCATCGAGCTGACGTTCAACCTGCCGGCGGATTTTCCGTTCGGCGGCATCTCGAATGTCCCGGGTGTCTTGATGAAGCAGGCCGAGGCGACGCGCGGTGCGCCGCTTGCCGGTCTTGCCGTCAAGGTCACGTCCGGCTTCTTCCTCGTCGGACTTTCGGCGGTCGATGCCGACATGCAGCGCAATCTGCAACTGCTCAAGGAGCGGGCCTGGTTCGATATTCCGATCGTCTACAACAATGGCCGCCGCGCCATTCTGGCGATCGAGAAGGGCAATCCGGGCGAGCGCGCGTTCGAGGAAGTCTTCAAGGCCTGGGGGCAGTAGTTCGCTTAATTCCTCCCCGAAAGGGCAGGGATAAGAAAGAGGACGCGCTCATGCCGCACGACGCCATCCGTGTTGCGACGTTCGACGGTCCAGGCGCGCCACCGGTCATCCGCTCCGTGCCTTGGCCCGACGTTCCAAAGAAGGCCGCGCTGATCAAGATCGGCGCCTGCGGCGTATGCGGCACGGATCAGCATATCCTCAAAGGCCATTGGCCCAAACCGTTGCCGTGGCCGTTCACACTCGGCCATGAGCTCGGTGGCGTGATCGTGGAGTGTGGCGCGGAATTCACCGAAGACTTCATGAGCAAGCCGCTGAAAGTCGGCTCCAAGGTGATGATTCCGCCACTGATGCCGTGCGGCTCCTGCTATTACTGCCTTCATTATCCGCAGAACGCCAACAAGTGCCTGACGCCGGTCTACTACGGGCGCTATCTCGGCTTCGACAAGGCGCCGCATCTGTGGGGCGGCTGGGCCGAATATGTCTATGTCGATCTCGACATGCTGCCCGGCACGAAAGTCTACAAGCTGCCCGACGACATGAGCCTGCGGCTCGGCGCCTTGAGTGAGCCGCTGACCTCCTGCATCCGCGCATTCAATCGCGCGATCGAGGCCGGTCGCTTCAAGTGGGGGCAGACCGTCGTGATCCAAGGCTCGGGTCCGATTGGCATTCTGGCGGTTGCGGCCGCGCAGGAGATGGGCGCGGGGCGCGTCATCTGCATCGGCGCGCCCGAGACGCCGCGGCTGGCACTCGCGCGCCGCATGGGCGCCGAAGCGACGGTGAATATCGAAGAGGTGACATCGCCGGAAGCGCGCATCACGGCGGTGCGCGACATCGTCGGCGGCTTCGGTGCCGACCTGGTGATGGATTGCTCGGGTCATCCGAGCGCCGGTCCGGAAGGCATCGAGATGCTGCGCGACGGCGGCACCTATGTGGAGATGGGCCAGTTCACCGACGCCGGCTCGATCGCGACCTCCTGGCACCGCATCTGCGCCAAGGATCTCAACGTGCTCGGTTCCTGGGCCTTCACGGCGAATGATCTGCCGCTCGGCGTCGACATGCTCTACCGCACACGCAACAAATATCCCTGGCTCGACATGCAGACGCTGTATCCCTTCACGCAAGAAGGCGTCGGGCAGGCGGTCGCAGACGCGATGGCGATGAAGACCGTGAAGTCCACCATCATCCCGTGGCCCGAGCTGGTTTAGGCTTGCGCTCTTAAGCCTTCGCAACTCAGGCCTTGGCACTTAAGCCTTGGCGCTCCCCAGCGCGAACATCGCGCCTTGCGGATCGAGCGCCTGTACGATCCAGCTTCCGCCCGGCACCTCCATCGGTCCATTGATGACCGTGCCGCCCGCCGCGTTGATGCGCGCGACCGCCGCCGCGATGCCGTCGACCTGGAAGTAATAGGTCCAGAACGGTGCCGGAATGTTCGGCGGCTTGGTCATGATGCCGCCGATGGCTTCGCCGCCGCCCGCCAATGCGAAGAGCTGATAGGTGCCCATCGGTCCGATGTCGACCGCGTCGCCCTTGGTCCATTCGAACATTGCGGAATAAAACGCGAACGCCGCCGCGCCGTCCGCGGCATAGAGCTCGCGCCATCCCGGATAGCCGGGCGTATTTGCGGGAGCCGGCGGCGACGTTCCGGTACCTTTGAACAGCGCGATGACGGCGCTTTGCGGATCGGCCACGATCGCAAAACGCCCAACGCCCGGGATGTCGGCCGGTGCGCGATGCACGGTGCCGCCGGCCTTCGTGAAGCGCGCCGTATAATCGTCGACATCCTCGACCGCGACATAACCCATCCAGCCGGGCTTCGCGCCCGCATCGCAGGCTTCCTTCGGCAGCGTCATCAGCCCGGCGACTTGGGTGTCGCCGACGGAGAGCAACGTGTAACGGAGTTCCGGATTGCCCGCGTCGTGCGCGTTCCAACCGATGACGCCTTTATAGAACGTCTCGGCCGCGGCGGCGTCGGTGGTCATCAGTTCGTACCAGACGAACGATCCATGGGGACTTGCCATCGTCTCTCTCCCTTGTTGTCGCGCGAGATTTTTCGCTCGCTTGGGCTTGAGATACCGCCGCCGCGTGACGTCCTTAAGGCACCGGTACGCCTCAGTTCCGGCGAAAGAAATCAAGTTTCCGGCCGGATCGCGCGCGGTTTGTGCCGCGAAAATGCCCCCCTGCGTTGATGACCTTCTCCCCGGCGCGGGGTGCGCCACGCTGACGCCGGATCCGTTGCGGGAGCCGGCATGCGCCGCGAGTGACGGGGAGATCCATGCGCCGGCTTGTTGTCGCGCTCGTATTTTTGCTGCTGCCTGCCTTTGCGGATGCCAAGCCGACGCCACGGCTGCCCGACGGCGCATCGCGCGAAACCATCCTGAGCTGGATCAACGGCTATCGGCGCAATCCCGACCCCGACCGCGTGCCGGTCGCGATCCGCAGCCTTGCGCGGATTGGCCAACTCGCCGACCCGGAAGGGTCGGGCGTCTATGTGGGCTTCCTCGCTGGCATCATCGCGACAAGCCCAAACCCGGATGCGCTGATCGCGAAACTATTTCCGCTTCCTGCCGAGCATCACTGGGCCGTGGTGCGCGCGATCGCGTATTCCGGCGTGCCGGATTGGCAGAAGCTGCTGCAGCGCGCAGCGGTGCTGATGCCGGGACGCCGCGTGATGATCGAGAAATTCGTCGCCGGACAATTGCCGACGCTCGAACAGGCGCCGATCGAGCACGACGACAGCTGGGGCGAGAAGCTGCGCGGGCAGTTCACGCTGGCCAAGTATTTCAGCAAGCCGGCGTCGGAGGTGAAACTTGATCTTTCCCCCGACGTGCTGGACGCGCTGTGGGGCTACTACTACGCCACGGGCAGCTACCGGCCGCTCGCGCGTATCATCTTGATGCTGCGCTGGTCGAAAGAGCGCGACGTGCTCGAAAAGCTGACGCTCGGCAGCATGGCGAAATACACGCTGGCCATCAATTCGGCGCGCAATGCCGATCTCCTCGCGACCTTGAAATGGGCGGCGACGGAAAAGCAGCCGGATGCCGTCCGGCCGGTGCTGAAAGAAGTGATCGAGGCGGCTGAAACGGTCGAGACGACCAGGTTGCGCGGCCAGGCGCTCGCCGCAATCGACGAACTCAAGCGCAAGGGACCGGGCAGCAAGCGCGATCTCTCGCTTTGGGCGCAGGCCGGGCAGGGGGCGATCGCGGTCGGCTGCATCGCGGCGGCGGTCACCGGTCAGGTGGAACTGGGTATTCCGTGTGTGGTGGGAGGAGCCGCGGCCTCGGCGGCGCTCCAGCTTTGGGATGGGCAGAGATAGGGTGCGGGACCGTGGATGCGTAGTTCACCGGAATCCGGTGGTCTGCCACCAGATCGCCTTATTGATAGACGATTCCGGTAACACCTTATTCACTCTGATCCCGCACTTTGATCGAGGGGGAGCGTGGGACTCACGATGAAATCAGCGCGAATTTGCTTGCTTTCGCTTGCGTGCGTCAGCGGCGCCGTTGCGTTTGGCGTCGTAGCGAACGCAGCCATAGACATGGTGATGCCGGCAGCCGCTCCGGCGGTGACCGGTTCTGTTGCACTGCCGCCGGACCCGTCGACGCCGATTATGGCGGCGACGGATGAGGGTGCGCAGGCGGCGCCAGGCGGCTTCGCACTCGCCTCCGCGACCTCAACGCCGGTCGATCTCGGCCCAGTCAAGGTCAAGACCATCCCGATGGTCTACCGCGAGCCGGCCGAGGAAACCGCAGCGGCTTCCGCGCAGGCGCCGGTTCGCGCGGCCGCAGTGCCGTTGCCGCGTCCACGCCCCGCGATCGCCCCGGCATCCCAGCAACTTGCGTCCATTGCGCCGCAGTCCGCCCAGATGGCAATTGCGACCGCAACCAAGGCCCCGATCGACGAAAACGATCCGCTCAGCCCGGCCAGTATCGACCGCATCAAGACAGCCTTGGCGCTGACCTCCGAGCAGGAAACCTACTGGCCGGCCGTTGCCGCCGAGCTCAAGGCGATCGCCAAGGCGCAGCCGCACAAGCATGGCGTCAAGAAGGGTCAGGCCGCCAAGATCGACGTCGATCCGGACACCGCACAGCGGCTTTATTGGGCGGCCGCGCCGCTCATCACGCGCCTCTCCTACGATCAGAAGAAGGCCGTGAAGCAGATCGCCCTTTCGATGGGCCTGCAAGAAGTCGCCGAGGCGCTGTAAGCCCCGGCCACTACGCTCAGGACGCGAACAGTCCGGCTTTGAGGCACGCGGACGCTGACGAAGCGTCCGCTTGACGTTGCCTTGCCGTATCCTGTTACAGTCCCGCCATGATCAATCCTACGCGCCGCGCCGTCCTCGCCGGCCTTGCCGGTCTCGCCACGCGCGAGGCGCGCGCCGCGTTGGCGCAAAGCTACCCGCAAAAACCCATCAGCCTGCTGGTGCCGTGGGCACCCGGCGGCTCGACCGACATCCTGGCGCGCATCGTCGCCCAGCATCTCTATCAGTCGATGGGCCAGCCGATCGTGATCGAGAACCGCACCGGTGCGGCCGGCAATATCGGCACGTCGGCGGTCGCGCGCGCACCGGGCGACGGCTACACGCTCCTGTTCAACACCATGAGCGTGCACACCATGAACCATGCGCTGTTCGCCAACATGCCGTTCGACGGCGTGAAGGATTTCTCGCCGATTTCGCTGCTCGCCTACGTAACCAACACGATGGTGGTGCACCCTTCGGTGCCGGCGAACAACGTCGCCGAATTCATCGCCTACGCCAAAGCCAATCCCGGCAAGATTGCCTATGCGTCGTCCGGGTCCGGATCGACCAACCATCTGTGCGCCGCGATGCTGGAGAAAATGGCCGGCATCGAGATGCTGCATGTGCCCTATCGCGGCGGAGCGCCGGCTGTAGCCGACACCGTCGGCGGGCAGGTCCAATTGTTCTTCACCGCCGGCACCCAGAGCCTCGAGCACGTCAAGGCTGGCCGGCTGAAGCTGCTAGCCGTGACCGAGGAGAAGCGCTCGGCGCTGTTGCCCGATGTGCCGACTGTCGCCGAGACCGTGCCGGGCTGCGAAATGACGGTCTGGTATGGCGCCTTCGGACCGGCTGGAATGCCGACGGACATTATCACGCGGCTGAACGGCGAAATCGCGGGCGTGTTGGCGTTGGCGGACGTGAAGAAGAAGATGGCCGACATCGCAGTCGAGGTCGCATCCTCGACGCCGGATGAGCTCGAAGCGCGCATGCGCAGCGATTCCGACAAATGGGGCAAGATCATTAAGAGCCTCAGCATCACGCCGCAGTAGAATATTCTCGCACTGCAGCAATGCCATCGCGGTACTTGGAACAATTGCGCGCGACGCTCACTTCAAGGAACTGATCCCAATCAGTTCAAGAGCGCACGCCATGAGCACCGCTACCGCCGAAGCCACACACGATCATCTCGACCTTGCCGACATGCGGCGCCGCATCAAGGCGATCTTCATCGGCTCGGTCGGCAATCTGGTCGAGTGGTACGACTTCTACGCCTACGCGGCCTTCGCACTCTATTTCGCCGGCGCGTTCTTTCCCAATTCCGATCCGGTGGTGCAGCAGCTCAACGCCGCGCTGCTGTTCGCGGCGGGTTTTCTGGTACGGCCGCTGGGCGGATGGCTGTTCGGCTATCTCGCCGACCAGCATGGGCGGCGCGGCGCGCTGATGCTGTCGGTCGCGCTGATGTGTTTTGGCTCGCTGATGATCGCCGTGACGCCGACCTATGCGTCGATCGGCATCTGGGCGCCGATCCTGCTTGGGCTCGCGCGCATTCTGCAGGGCCTGAGCCTTGGCGGCGAGTACGGCACCAGCGCCACGTATCTGACCGAAATGGCCGATCAGCGCAATCGCGGCTTCTACTCGAGCTTTCAGTACGTCACGCTGATCGGCGGACAGATCACCGCGCTGCTGGTGCTGCTCGCCTTGCAGAAGGTGTTCCTGACCAACGACGAAATCCGGGCCTGGGGCTGGCGCATTCCGTTCTTCATCGGTGCGGCGCTGGCGATCACCGCGCTGATCATGCGGCGCAATCTGCATGAGACCGAAGCCTTCGAGGCGGCGCAAAAGACCGTCGTCAAGAAGACCTCGTCGCTGCGCGCGCTCGCCAAATATCCGCGCGAGGTGCTGCTGGTGGTCGGGCTGACGGCGGGCGGCACGGCGGCATTCTATACCTACACCACCTACATGCAGAAATTCCTCAAGCTCTCGGTCGGCCTCACCGACGACCAGACCACGATGGTGACGCTCGGCGCACTCGTATTCGGCATGATCCTGCAGCCGATCTACGGCGCGATCTCCGACCGCATCGGGCGCAAATGGCTGCTGATCGCGTTCGGCGTATCCGGCGTGCTGTTCACGGTTCCGCTGCTGACGACGCTGCAAACCGTGAAAACGCCATTCGAGGCATTTCTGCTGATCGCCGCTGCCTGGATGATCGTGTCCGGCTACACCTCGATCAACGCTGTGGTGAAGGCCGAGCTGTTTCCAACCACGGTGCGCGCCATCGGCGTCGGGCTGCCTTATGCGCTCACCGTCTCGATCTTCGGTGGTACGGCGGATTCGGTCGCGCTCTGGTTCAAATCGCTCGGCCATGAGGGCTGGTACTATTATTATCTCACTGGCATGATCGGCATCTCGCTCGTGGTCTATCTGTTCATGCGCGACACCAAGGCGGACTCGGCGATGCACCGCCACGAATGAGAAGACCCGGCGGCAAACGCCGGGCGCCAAGAGCAAGGGGAGGCGATAGTGGACGCAATCAAGCGTCGGACATTTCTTGTGGGTGCGATGGCTGCGTCGACGATCAATCCGGCTTTCGCCCAGCATGCAGTCCCGAACTCGACCGGCAGCGAGGCGCCGATGCTCAAGGCGCCGGCCAATGCGTGCGACTGCCACATGCACATCTACGACGGCGATCGATTCCCACCCGCGCGCCCCGGGCCGCAGTCGCGCATGCAGAGCAATGCGAGCGCCGCCGACTATCGACTGCTGCAAAAACGCAACGGCACGACCCGCACCGTCATCGTGACGCCGGCCGCCTACGTCACCGACAACCGCGTCACGCTCGACGGCATTCAGCAGTTGGGCGCGGCGAACACGCGCGGCGTCGCGGTGGTGCACCCGACGGTGACCGACGCGGAGCTGAAGACGCTTGCCGACGGCGGCATTCGTGGCATCCGCTTCACGGTGTTCGATCCGGCCTCGGCCGCCGTTTCGATCGACATGATCGAACCGCTCGCCCGGCGCGTCGCGGGCTTGGGCTGGCATCTGCAGATCCACATGCGCGGCGATCAGATCGTCGAGAACGGCGAGATGCTGCAGCGTTTGCCGACGCCGATCGTGTTCGACCACATGGGCCGGCTGCCGCAACCGACGCCGCTCGATCACGGCGCGTACAAGATCATCCTGGCGATGCTCGACAGAGGTAGCACCTGGATCAAGCTCTCCGGCGCCTACATGGACACCAAGGCCGGCGCGCCGACCTATGCCGACAAGGTCGCGGTCGCCGAGGCCTACATCAAGGCGGCGCCCGAGCGCATGCTGTGGGGCTCGGACTGGCCGCATCCGACCGAAAAAGAAAAGCCCAATGATGCGGTGCTGTTCGACCTCCTCGGCGAGTGGGCACCCGACGAGGCAACGCGCCAGCGCATCCTGGTGGCCAATCCGGAGGCGCTGTACGGGTTCGCGCGGGTCGGGTAACCGCCGCTCGCGCGTCAATAACAAGAATACAATCGGGAAACACTCATGCGCAGAAGAGACTTCATCAAGGCGGCGGCCGGCAGCGCAATGCTGGGCGCGATCAAGGCGCCGGCGGTTCATGCCCAAGGCGCGTGGCCGCAACCGGGCCGCACCGTCAAGATCATCGTGCCATGGCCGCCGGGCGCTGCGAATGACGCGCTCGGCCGGCTCGTCGCGCAGCGGATTCAGGAGAAATTCGGCGCCAACACCGTGGTGGAAAACCGCACCGGCGGGTCGGGTCTCATCGGCACCAACGCGGTGATCCAGGCCGAACCCGACGGCTATACGCTGCTCGCGAGCGCCTTCAACACCGCCGTGATGCCGCTCGTGCTGAAGGGCGCGACTTTCGATCCGCAAGTCGACCTCGAGGTCATGGCGCGCACCGCAATCGCGCCGCTGGTCTGCGTCATCACGGCCGCGCGCCCGCAGAAGACTCTGCCGGAATTGATCGCTGCCGCGAAAGCCAACCCGAAAGACTGGCTGTTCGCCATTTCGGCGCTCGGCTCTGCCGGGCATCTTGCGACGATCGATTTCTCGCGCCGGACCGGCGTGGCGTTCGATCTCGTACCCTATCGCGGCACCGCGCCGGCGCTGACCGACCTGATGGGCGGCAATGTGCAGCTGATGATCGACCCGACCTTCGCGCTGCTGCCAGCCGCCAAAGACGGCGTGCGCGCGCGTCCGCTCGCGATCGCCGCAAAGGCCCGCTCGCAGCTTGCGCCCGAGGTCCCGACCATGACCGAGTCCGGCCTGCCGGGCTTCGAGTTCAATTCCTGGTATGGGGTGTGGGCGCCGAAGGGCACGCCGCGCGAGATCTGCGAGACGGTCAATGGTCTGGTACAGGAAACGATGCGCGATCCCGCGATCGCCGCCAAGCTGACCAACCAGCTGCTCGAACCCGTGATCGAGAGCATCGATGACTCGAAGAAGTTCATCGCGAGTGAAATCACGCGCGCGACCGAGTTGCTCAAACTCGTGAACTTCCAGCCGGCGTGACCGGCGCATGGTCCCGAAAAGTGGGCACCGGTTTTCGGACAAGACCATGCGCCAACGGGCAGAGGCCATGCGGCATGCGGTCGTTACGGGCTCGAGCTCGGGCATCGGGCAGGCGATCGCCCAGCGCCTGCTCGATGACGGCTGGCGCGTCACCGGTCTCGATCGCGCGCCGCCCTCGATCGAAGCCGCAGCCTTTCACGCCGTCTCGGTCGATCTGACAGATAGGCGCGTAACGCTCGACGCGCTCGATATGGCGCAGGACGTAACGGCGCTCGTCCATGCGGCCGGCATCATGCGCGGGGGTAAGCTCGGGTCGCTCGATCTCGGCGCGAGCGACCTGCTCTGGCGCGTGCATGTCGATGCCGCCATCGCGCTCGCCGATAGGTTGGCGCCGCGTCTCGCCGAAGATGGCCGCATCGTGCTGATCGGCAGCCGCGCGGCGCGCGGCGTCGCGAACCGAAGCCAGTATGGCGCCACCAAGGCCGCGCTGGTCGGCCTCGCGCGATCCTGGGCCAAGGAACTTGCGCCGCGCGGCATCACGGTGAATGTCGTCGCCCCGGCCGCAACCGACACCGCGATGCTCGCCGATCCGGCGCGCGCGACCGTGCCACCCGTGATGCCACCGATCGGCCGCCTCATTCGCCCACCGGAAGTCGCCGCGCTCGTCGCATTTCTGCTTTCGCCCGATGCGGCGGCGATCACCGGGCAGGAGATCGCGATCTGCGGCGGCGCTTCGCTGTGAGCCATCGCGTCAACTTCGCGGGAGGCATGCGGATTTTCGTAGTCCGTTCCGCGCGGTGCCTTGCTAGGTTCGCGGCGGCAAATGCCGCGCCAAACTATTCGCAGAAGGATTGCGCATGACCGAGGCTCTTCGAGGCGCCGACATCGTGGCACGCTCTTTGGAACGTCTCGGTTGCGGACGCATCTTCACGCTGTCCGGCAATCACATCATGTCGCTGTTCGATGCGGCGATTGAGACCAAAATCGATCTCGTGCATGTGCGCCACGAGGCGGCGGCCGTGCACATGGCCGATGCGTGGGGACGGCTTACGGGACAGGCCGGAATCGCGATGGTCACCGGCGGCCCGGGTCATGCCAATGCGGTCGGCGCGCTCTATACGGCGCTCGGCGCCGAGTCGCCGATGGTCCTGCTGTCGGGGCACGCGGCGACGTGGGAACTAGGCCGCGGCGGTTTCCAGGAAATCCGCCAGGCCGACATGGCGGCACCGGTCAGCAAGGCCTCCTGGACCGCGACCTCCGCGGCGACGCTCGGGCGCGAGGTCGGCGAGGCGATGCGGATCGCGACGTCCGGCCGGCCGGGACCGGTGCATCTCAGCCTGCCGTCGGATCTGCTGGAGGAGCGCGTCGAAAGCAACGCGATCGTGTGGCCGGATGCGCGCGGCGCGTCATCCATTCCAGCGCTCGCCGCGCCGGTTGCGGATGCGGTGCTCGCGGCGATTGCCGGCGCCAGGCGGCCGATCATCCTGGCGGGCCCGCAACTCTCCAATGTGAGCGGTCGCGCGCTGCTCGGCAGGCTCGAAGCTGCGACCAGAGCGCCTGCCGTGATCATCGAGAGCCCGCGCGGCATTGCGGATGCGACGCTTGGCGCGTTCTCGGATCTGACGCGGAAAGCCGACCTGATCGTGCTGCTCGGCAAGGCGCTCGACTTTACCACGCGATGGGCGGCGGGATCAGGATTCGATCCGGATGTGCGCGTGATCTCGATCGATCCCGAGGCCGCGCTGGTCGAGCGCGCCGGCCGCGAGATGAACGGCCGGCTTGTGCTCGGCAGTATCGCCGAAGTCAGGAACGCCGCCGAGACGCTGATCGCCCGGGCCGCAACAATGAAAACACGTGAGGGCGGCTGGCTGGCCGAAGCGCGCGCGGCGCTCGACAATCGCCCAGCCGCCTGGGCGCAGATCGTGTCGCAGACACCAAGCCGGCTGCATCCGGCCGAAGTGTTCCGCGTGCTGCGCCCCTACGTCGAACGCGATCCCGACACGGTCTTGATCTGCGACGGCGGCGAGTTCGCCCAATGGGGCCAGAGCATGCTGCCGCTGCGGCGGCGCCTGATCAACGGCGTTGGCGGCT
>JBBWZU010000071.1:0-17760 GCA_039649225.1 Hyphomicrobiales bacterium
CCGCAAGCACGACGTCGAGCTTCTTGCCGGTCATGTCGGTGATCTTGCTGCGCACGATGCGCAGCAAGAAATCGAAGCCGATCGCGATCGTCAGTCCGATCGCGAGCGCGATCAGCGAGGGAATCGCGCCGTTCGGCACCACGCGATCGTAGACATTCATGATGAAGAGCGGCGAGGCCAGCGCCAGCATGTTGATGATCAGCGCCGCGACGGCGATGTGGCCGTAGTTCGGCCAGAACTTTTGCGCGACCGACCAGAACCAGTGCGCGCGCGGCAATTCGCCGGCGGCCGCGGTGCGCGGATCGGCAATTGCGATCGGACGCGCCAGAATCGTGTAGCCGAGGTAGTTGTGTTCCAGCTCGGCGAAGGACTGTGTCCGCTCCGCCATGCGGACCGATGGATCGACCGTGACCGCGGTCTTCTTGTCGTGATCGATGTGCAGCAGGATCCGCATCGTTCCGTCGCGCTGGATCAGCACGGCGGGCAGGACCAGCGCCGGAATGTCGTCGAACATGCGCTTGACCGGCTCGACCTCGAGACCGGCGCGTTGCGCGGCGCGCGTGAGCAGCGGAACGGTGAGGCGGCCGTCGGTGATCGGAAGGCCGGAGAGCAGCGCGTTTCGGCTCAAGGCACGGCCGTGATGCGCCGCCAGATAGAGCAGGGCATCTGAGAGAGGGTCGTGCACCGCTTCAACCTTTGCGGCCGGCGTGACCTTCGGCGCGGCTTTGTCGCGAGTAAGGGGCGTTACCTTGGAATCCATCACGATCCTCTAAGCTGGCGTACAATGCCAACCTGCGCGCACGAACGCCTTGCGGGGACGTGTGTTTGGTAGGCTGCCCCGCCGCTCGATGTCGCTCGTTCACTTACGAAATTGCACGAAATAAAGACAGTTAAGATGCTGATTAATCACGCGATCTGGTTAATGGCAGAGCGCGCCAATGCAATATTAATCCACGGTTTTGATGGGCCAGATCGCCGGAGCCCTGAGCACATCCGCCGCAAAAGAGAGCGCCGTGGAGCGGCTTCGCGTGTTGTCCTCACGCGCGGCCTTTTCCATCGATGCTGTGGCCGCCTCGGGGTGACGGGTCGGCTGCCAGCGCGCCATCGCGTCGCCATCGACCGGGACGGTCCAGCTCGGCCAGCGGTCGGCCACCTTGAGCGGCTTGGATGACGGCGCGAACCCGCTCGCATCGGACCGCTGCGCCTTGAGCGGCTCCGGACCGGGACCCGGCGGGTTCAGCAGGATCGGCGGAATCTTGGTCGGGAACACGAACGGCGTTGCATAGAGCGGCTCCGCCTCGGGCGGGCCCGCGGTCTTGAGATAGTCGAGCAATTGGCCCATCGCGGCGAGCAACTGATAGTCGGCGAACACCGCGACGCCGCGCGCCGAAATCAGCGACACGTAGGTGTTGAACAGGCCGTTCTCGGCGTTGAGCAGATCGATCAGCGTGCGCTGTCCGAGTTCGTATTCCTTGGTGTAGGCCGCGACGACCTTGCGGGCGGCGTCCGATTCGCGCGCCAGCGCGGCGATCCGGTCGTTGGTGATCGTTCTGGCCGACCAGGCTTTGTCGATCGACTCGAAGGCGTCGCGCTGCAAGCGTGCCTCGCGCTGCGTCGATTCAATCATGCGCTCGGACGCCTCGACGCGCTTCCACGAGTCCTGGCCGCCGCGGAAAATGTCCCAGCTCAGCACCACCTTGGCGCTTTCTTCGGTGCGGTAGCCCGAATAGGTCGTCGAATCGACGCCGCGCAGGTGGCGCAGCTCGAGCGAGGCGTTCGGCATGAACGCGCCGGCGGTGGAATGGAAGCCGTATTTGGCGGCAATCGTATCGGCGCCGGCGGCCCTGAGGGTCGGATTGAACTTCAGCGCGACCGCAAGCGTGGCGTCTTTGGACGCGGGCAGGCTGGGCAGACGTCCCGGCGCCCGCACGTTGAACGGCTCCAGGCCGACCGTCTTGCGATACTTGGCCCGCGCATCTTCCAGGCTGCGCCGAAATTCATGCAAAGCGGCTTCCGCCCCTTGCACGCGCTCGCGCGCCTGCTCGACATCGCCCTCGCCGGAGCGGCCGCCTGAGTAGCGCGCCTGCACGTTCGCGAAGATCTTGCGGTGCGCCGCGAGGTTTTCTTGCGCCAGCGTTACGAGGCGCATGTAGCGGGTGACGTCGATATAGGCTTCCGATGCGTCAAGCGCGATCAGCTCGGTGCGCTCGTGAACGCGGTAAGCGGCGGCATCGACGCGCGCGGACTGGCGCCACACCTCGTTGATCGAGGTAAATCCGTCGAACAGCGTCTGGCGCAGCACCACGCTGACTTCACGCCCGCGCTGCCAGTCTCCGTTGCCGACCGGGGCCGGTGTGATGTCACGCCGCAGCTTCTCCGGACCGGCATCAGCCTGCAGCCGCACCTGCGGCAGCAATGTTCCTTGCTGCTGGCGCAACTCGGCTTCCGTCGCGCGACGATTGGCGGCCGCTTCCCCAACGCCAGGGTTGGTTTTGACCGCCTGCTCGATGGCGTCATGAATGGTGAAAACTTCGCCGCCGATCGCCGGAGCGGCGCCCGCCAACAAAGCAACAGCTATGACAACGATCCGCTGCATTTTTGCCCCAATCCCTCAGGAACTCGTAGCACTTCCCGAGGGAAGGGGGCAACATCTCGGGGCACGAGAACTGAACAGAACTAAGTAGTGATGTGAATCCGCCACATAGTACCAAATGGTACTAACACATTGAGAGAACTTACTTTCTTGGAACGGTCATTCCTGCCTTCCCTCGCGTTCGTCTCGCAAATACATGATATGCGAGCAGGAAAGGGCCGCTATACAACGAAGAGGGCTGTTATTCTGACCCTTTCTGGGTTGTGTACGTTGCGTAGCCACAACCTACGAAAATGTGGCGTCTTCCGTAACGGCAGGTTTGCCGACAAATGCCTGCCTCGCTTCCAGGCCGCTCTGCGCCTTGTGGAAATATATATTGTCCTACACAACTCTAGGATAAGTTTGGCGGAACAAAGCCAACTCGGCGCACGAGCCATCAGCCCCGATAGATCGGGGCGGGCTGCGAGAAGAAGCCGAGCAGGATGTGGTAGACCATCATGTAGTTCTTCTGCTGGAAGCTCGCGTGCGAGATGCCCGACATCACGCTGAACTGCTTGTCGGGATTGGGCAGCTTGGCGAAGAACCGCAACAGGTCGTCCATCGACGCGATGCCGTCGTGCTGCCCGCGCATGATTAGTGTCGGGACCGCGATCTTCTCCGGATCGACCACCGGCAGCTTCGAGCACATGTCGACGTAAGTGCCGGTCGGCACGGAATCGTCGAGCGCCACCACCGCCTCGGCGAAGGCCTCGATCACGTTGCGCTCGGCGGTATCGGGATGATCGCGGTCGAACACCGAATGGATGAAGGCCTTGCTCATCGGCCGCCGGTTGATCTTCAAAAACTCGGGCAGCTTCTTCTTGCGCTCGGCGAGCGTCGGTGAGCCTTCGCCGGTCCACACCATGGCGTCGAGGGCGAGACGATCGACCAGTTCGGGATGGCGCTCGGCAAACAGCGCGGCGCGCAGCGCGCCCGACGAGATGCCGTAGACCAGGAAGGGGCGGTCGCTGGCGCGGAATTTCTGGATATAGGTCGCGGCCGCAAAGCAGTCATCGGCGCCGAACGAGATCGGCGCATTGTTGTCGCGATCCTTGGTGGAGCGGCCATAGCCCTCCATGTCGACGCACCAGGTGTCGTAGCCTTGGCGCGCGAAGTACTCCATCGCCGACGAGTTCGGACGTCCCGGCACGTGCAGGTCGAAGGTCGGCTGCGAGGCCATCGAGGAACCGTGCACGAACAGGACGGTGCCCGCGCTCTTGGCCGGATCGGCCACGCACTTGTTGAAGAGGAACAACTTTACCTCGCCCTTGTGGGTCCAGTGCTCGGTGCCGGTGAGGCGCGCTTGTTCGTTCATGACATTGCCTTGTTGGTTTTGGTGTTGGTTCAGCCGGTCGCTACTCGGCCTTGATTCCATTGGCGTTGATGAGCTTGGCCCATCGGTCGATCTCGATCTGGATATAGGCGCCGAATTCCTCCGGCTTCATCACCATCGGGTTGGCGCCCTGCCGCTTCCAGGAGTCCTGGATGTCCGGGCGAGCCAGGATCTTGTTGATCTCGCGGTTGAGCGTGTCGACGATGCCGCGCGGCGTCCCGGCGGGCGCCATCACGCCGATCCAGATCGTGGCTTCATAGCCCGGAACACCGGCTTCGGCGAGGGTCGGCACCTCGGGCAGCACCGGCGAGCGCACGCGGCCTGACGTCGCGAGCGCCTTCACGCGCCCGGACTCGATCATCGGCGCCATCGTCGGCACCGAGTCGAACATCATCTCGATCTGGCCGGAGATGATGTCATTGCGCGCGCCGGTCGAGCCCTTGTAGGGCACGTGCACGATGTCGATGCCGGCGAGGTTTTTCAACAGCTCGGCGGCCATGTGGTAGTTCGAGCCCGGGCCGGACGATGCGTAATTGAGCTGGCCCGGTTTCGCCTTGGCGAGCGCGATGAAGTCTTTCAGGCTGTTCGCCGCGACCTTCGCCGGCACCACCATCACGAGCTCGGAATTCATTAAGGGCGCGACCGGCACGAACTCGCGCAGCAATTTGTACGGCTTGTTCGGATTGAGCGTCTCGACCGTGGTCTGCGTCGCCGACACCATCAGCAGCGTGTAGCCGTCGGGCGCCGATTTGGCCGCCTCGGTCGTGCCGATGATCGTGCCGGCGCCGGGACGGTTCTCCAGAACCACCGGCTGGCCGAGCGCCTTGCGCAGCTCCTCGCCGATGACACGGGTGAACACGTCGGTCGGCCCGCCGGCGCCGAACGGCACGATCACGCGGATGGTGCGGGTGGGGTAGTCGTCGGCCCGCGCGCCGGGCGGCGCAAGGGACACCATGATGGCCGCCAGGGCAGCGAGCGGCCAGACGCGAGCGAAACTGCGGTTCATTGCGACCGTCGGTTCTTGAGCGTTGTGCTTTACGTTTCGGCAAGGAACTTTGCCACGGCGTGGACGCGTGAGCCAGCCCGGCCTCGTGGAACCAGATGTCGCTGTTCGCGGTTTTCCGAATAGGGCTGGCAAGGGAGACCTCCGATGGAACGCTGGCGCAGTCAGACCAACCTGATCAACGCGATGTTCGGCTTGCTAGTATTAGTCTCGCCGTGGCTGCTCGGGTTTGCCGGTACCGCCGCATGGAATGCCTGGATCAGCGGCGCGGTGCTGGTCGTGGTCTCGATGACCGCGATCACCTATTTCGCCGAGTGGGAGGAGTGGATCGATCTTGCCGTTGGGGCCTGGGTTCTCGCCGCGCCGTGGACGTTGAACTTCCCGGCCGACTCACCCCAGGTCAAAATCCATGTTCTGGCCGGCGGCATCGTCGTGATCCTCGCCGCCGTCGAATTGTGGAAAGAACATCACGAGCCGCCGCAGGTTAGCGCCTAACTTGCCTGTGACGCGTCAGGACGCCGCCGCCAGCGCAGGCTGCGCACTGGCTGTACCGAGTCCGAGCATGTGGCGCGTTTCGGCGGGCGTCGCAATGCTGCTTCCCAATAGCGCAATGATTGTGCCGGCTTTCTCCACCAGCGCCGCATTGCTCGGCGCGAGCTTGCCGCGTTCCAGATAGAGATTGTCCTCCAGCCCGACGCGCACGTGCCCGCCGAGCAGCACCGCCTGCGCGGCCATCGGAAACTGGTGCAGCGAAATTCCGAATGCGAACCAGGGCGAGCCCGCGGGAAGGAGATTGCGCATGTAGCTCATGGCCTCGGGCGTCGCGGGCTGGCCCCATGCGATGCCGAGGCAGATCTGGAACATGCCGGGCTGGCGGATGTGCCCGGTCTCGATCATGCGCTTGGCCAGCAGCAGATGCCCGGTCTCGAACACTTCGAGTTCCGGCGTCACGGCCGCATCGCGGATGTCGGTCGCCATCGCCTCCAAAATCGGCGGCGTATTCACGAACACGTTGGTCCCCATGTTCATGCTGCCCATATCGAGCGAGCAGATCTCGGGGCGCAGGTCGAGCACATGCTGCACGCGCTGGCGTGGCGTGCGCAGCGTCGTGCCGGGACCGGGCTTCATCGGGTCGGCCGCATCGGGCGAGAAGCGCCCGCCCGGGCCGGTGGTGAGATTGATCACGGCATCGGAGCCGCTCTGGCGGATGCGGTCCACCACCTCGGCGTAGAGCGCGCCGTCCATGCTCGGCAAGGCGGTGTTCGGGTCGCGCACATGGATATGCACGATCGCCGCGCCGGCCTTGGCGGCGTCGATCGCCGAGGCCGCGATTTGCTCGGGCGTAACCGGAACCGCGGGGTTCTTGCCAACCGAATCCGCCGACCCGGTGACGGCACAGGATATCATCACCTTGCGTTGCATGGACGCTCTCTCCCGACGTGATTTGTCTTGTTGAGGCCGCACATTACAGCGCCGCGCCGGATCGGGATACGGGATGGCAGCGTTGCGTGGAACGCGCCACCTTGCACCCTATTGTGCGCTGCGCTAAGCCTCATTAACTCGTCCCTGGAACGAATCCGAACTAAGAATCAGGGGCGATTTGGCGGTCTGTTGGCGCCTGGGCCAGGGCGACGGGAAGGCCGGGCGGGACTTGCTGGGGCGTGGCGCTGAGGATCGCGGATGAGCGAGCTATTGCAGGATTATTTGCCGCTCGTGGTGTTCATCGCGGTGGCGATCGGCATCGGGCTGGCGCTGCTGGTGGTGCCGTTCATCGTCGCCTACCAGAATCCCGACCCCGAGAAGCTGTCGGCCTACGAATGCGGCTTCAACGCCTTCGACGACGCGCGCATGAAATTCGACGTGCGATTCTATCTGGTGGCGATCCTCTTCATCATCTTCGATCTCGAAGTTTCGTTCCTGTTCCCCTGGGCGGTCGCGTTCGGGCAACTCGGTGCGTTCGGCTTCTGGTCGATGATGGTGTTCCTTGGCGTGCTGACCATCGGCTTCATATATGAGTGGAAGAAGGGGGCGCTCGAATGGGATTGAGCGCATGAGCCTGGTCGCACCTGCTGCCACTGGCATTCTCGACCCGCGCACCGGCAAGCCGGTCGGCGCGGACGACGGCTATTTCGTCGAGCTCAACAATGAGCTCGCCGATAAGGGTTTTTTGGTCACCGCAACCGACGACCTGATCACCTGGGCGCGCACCGGCTCGCTGATGTGGATGACGTTCGGGCTCGCCTGCTGCGCGGTAGAAATGATGCAGCTTTCGATGCCGCGCTATGATGCCGAGCGGTTCGGCTTCGCGCCGCGCGCGTCCCCGCGCCAGTCCGACGTCATGATCGTCGCCGGCACGCTGACCAACAAGATGGCGCCGGCGCTGCGCAAGGTCTACGACCAGATGCCGGAGCCGCGTTACGTCATCTCGATGGGCTCGTGCGCCAACGGCGGCGGCTACTACCACTATTCTTATTCGGTGGTGCGCGGCTGCGACCGCATCGTGCCGGTGGATATCTACGTGCCGGGCTGCCCGCCGACCGCCGAGGCGCTGCTCTACGGCGTGCTGCTGCTGCAAAAGAAGATCCGCCGCACCGGAACGATCGAGCGCTGAGCATGCAGATCGGCAACATTCCGTTCGGCACCACCGATTGGTCGGCGATCGAGCCGACCACGCATACCGGCGATGCCGGCGTTGCGACCTGGCGCACCCGCCAGTTCGGCGAGATCCGCGTGCGCATGGTGGAGTATTCGCCCGGCTACCTTGCCGATCACTGGTGCCAGAAGGGCCACATCCTTTTCTGCGTCGACGGCGAGCTGGAGACCGATCTCGCCGATGGCCGGTCGTTCAAGCTGACGCCGGGCATGAGCTACCAGGTCGCCGACGGCGCCGAGCCGCATCGTTCGCATACCGCGACCGGCGCGCGGCTCTTCATCGTGGATTGAGGTGAGACAGAATTTGCGATGAGCGAAGCTCTCAACACCCTCGGCGAGACGATCGTGGCAGCGCTCCCCGGCAGCGTCACCGGCCATGCGATTGCCTATGGCGAACTCACGATCACCGCGCAGGCCGCCGACATCGTGAAGGTCATGGCGTTCCTGCGCGAGGATGCGCGCTGCCAGTTCTGGAGCTTCATCGACGTGACGGCGGTCGACTGGCCGGCGCGCGAACAGCGCTTCGACGTTGTCTATCATCTGCTCTCGCCGAAGCAGAACACGCGCATCCGCATCAAGGTGATGGCCGACGAGGTAACGCCGGTTCCCTCGATCGTCTCGGTATTTCCCGGCGCCGACTGGTTCGAGCGCGAGACCTGGGACCTATACGGCGTGATGTTCACCGATCATCCGGACATGCGCCGGCTGCTCACCGACTACGGCTTCGACGGCCATCCGCTTCGCAAGGACTTTCCGCTCACTGGCTTCGTCGAGGTTCGCTACGACGACGAGGTCAAGCGCGTGGTCTACGAGCCGGTGCGGCTGGCGCAGGAGTTCCGCAATTTCGACTTTCTTTCCCCCTGGGAGGGCACGGACTACGTGCTGCCGGGGGATGAGAAGGCGAAGTGAGCGAATAGTGAGTAGCGAATGGCGAATGGTGAGTGGCGAATAGGGATGCGTGTTGAGCGATCCAACGATCAATTCCTACCAAGACCTGCGCGTTTGGCAGGACGGTATGGCATTGGCCGAGACCTGCTATCGCCTCGTGGCGGCCTTTCCGCGGGAAGAGCTGTTTGCAATGTCGTCGCAGATCAGGAGGTCGGCCTCTTCGATTCCGGCGAATATCGCGGAAGGTCATGGACGCGAAAATACGCAGTCATTCATCCAGTATCTTCGTATCGCGAACGGCTCGCTGAAAGAGCTCGAAACGCATTTGCTGCTGTCGGAACGCGTCGGCTTGCTCGACAAACAGCGCATCGAGACGCCGATGGAGCAGTGCGCCGCACTGGGAAAGATGCTCCGATCGCTTATTCGTTCGCTGCAACAGAAAGTTTCGAGACGCTGATGGACCCTTCTGTCGCCATTCCCAATTCGCCATTCGCTATTCGCTATTCGCCAACTTGGCTTGACCGATGAACGATCAGTCCGGAATGCGCAACTTTACGATTAACTTTGGCCCGCAACATCCTGCGGCCCATGGAGTCTTGCGTCTCGTCTTGGAATTGGACGGTGAGATCGTCGAGCGCGTAGACCCGCACATTGGTCTCCTGCATCGCGGCACCGAGAAGCTGATCGAGCAGAAGACCTACCTGCAGGCGATCCCGTATTTCGACCGGCTCGACTACGTCGCGCCGATGAATCAGGAGCATGCGTTCTGCCTCGCGGCCGAAAAACTGCTCGGGATCGAGGTGCCGCGCCGTGCGCAATTGATCCGCGTGCTCTATTGCGAGATCGGCCGGCTGCTCTCGCATCTGCTCAATGTCACCACGCAGGCGATGGACGTCGGCGCGCTCACCCCGCCGCTGTGGGGATTCGAGGAGCGCGAGAAGCTGATGGTGTTCTACGAGCGCGCCTCCGGCTCGCGCATGCATGCGGCATACTTCCGCGTTGGCGGCGTGCATCAGGATTTACCGACCAAGCTGATCGACGATATCGAGGCGTTCTGCGACCCGTTCCTGAAAGTTTGCGACGATCTCGACACGCTGTTCATCGGCAATCGCATTTTCAAGCAGCGCAACGTAGACATCGGCGTCGTTTCGCTGGAGGACGCCTGGAAGTGGGGCTTCTCCGGCGTGATGGTGCGCGGCTCGGGCGCCGCCTGGGACCTGCGCAAGGCGCAACCCTACGAGTGCTATGCCGAGATGGATTTCGACATTCCGATCGGCAAAAACGGCGACAATTACGATCGTCAGGTCATCCGTATGGAAGAGATGCGCCAGTCGGTGCGCATCATGAAGCAGTGCGTCGCCAAGCTGCGCGCGCCGGAGGGCCAAGGCCCGGTCTCGGTCGTCGACAACAAGATCGTGCCGCCGAAGCGCGGTGAGATGAAACGCTCGATGGAATCGCTGATCCATCACTTCAAGCTCTACACCGAGGGCTATCATGTTCCGGCCGGCGAGGTTTACGCCGCCGTCGAGGCGCCCAAGGGCGAGTTCGGCGTCTATCTGGTCGCCGACGGCAGCAACAAGCCCTACAAGTGCAAGATCCGCGCGCCCGGCTTTGCGCATCTGCAGGCGATGGACTTCATGTGCCGCGGCCACATGCTGGCCGACGTCTCGGCGATCCTCGGCTCTCTCGACATCGTGTTCGGGGAGGTCGACCGGTGACGGACGCTGCGGCCATCGACGGGGTTTCGCCGGTCTGGGACGACCGGTTGTGGCTGGCGAGGGGCAGGCAGTCACGGCTCTATCCCGTCATACGCGACTTCCTGCGTGAGATCGAAGCGTCCGCCGCATCGGTGACGGTCGATCTGCTGAATGAGTTCCGGCGCCCGGTCCAGTTCCGACTGTGGAAGCACAGGCTGAAGAGAGTCCTGTATTCGCTATGCGGTCACGCGAAGCGTCACAAATACGACGACCGGGTCACCAACGAGCGGCGGGCGATCCGCGACGCGGCTTTTGCGCTTGGCACAAGCGACATACCGCGAGGGCCGTTGTCGGACATCATGGACCGCCACGGCAGCGACAAGGCCAGCGGCGCGCATAATTACACATTGTACTACGAGCGGTTGCTTAGCGGCGATCGGGATCGTGTTGCGCGCGTCTTCGAATTCGGCATCGGCTCGACCAACCCCGATGCGCCTTTCAACATGGGTGCGGAAGGCGTGCCGGGCGCGTCGCTGCGCGGATGGCGCGACTATTTCGGCAAGGCCGCGGTATTTGGCGGCGACATCGATGAAGGCTGCCTGTTCGCCGAAGCCCGGATCAGGACCGCGGCGGTTGATCAGACGAAGCCGGCGTCCATCGACCGGATCTTCCGCCAGTTCGGCGATCAATTCGACCTGATCATCGATGACGGGTATCACCAGATCGACGCCAACCGAACGCTGTTCGAAAGCGCATTCCATCAATTGAGAAGCGGCGGCCTGTATATCATCGAGGACGTGATCAGCCGCCGGCGGGACGGGTACAAGACGTTCCTGGCCAGCCATGATGCGGCCATCCTGGATATTCCGCATCCGGCCAACTACGCCGACAATTGCCTTGCTGTCGTCGTGAAGAACGAGGAGGTGCGCCCGTGAAACTGCGCATCTCCCAGCCTTTCGTCGGGACGGCGCTCTCGGTGGTCGCGGCTGTCGCCGTGACCGCGCAGGCGATGAGCGCGCCGCGCAAGCCGCACAAGGCGCGCGACCTGGTGCCGGTCAGCGAGCGCGCGCAGGCGCAGTTCGCTGACGTCTGCCAGATGTATCCGGCCGAATGCCGCCTCAATCCCGACGGCTCGGTCGCGCGCGTGCTCGGCCGCCGTATCGTTCCGGGGGCGGATGCGGCCGTGCTGAACCACTTCCGCACCGGCATCGGCGCCGTGCAGATGCCGTCATGGGACGACTTGGCGTCAACCCGGCGCGCATCGAACAACACCAACGATTGACGAGAACCATGGCCAATCGCCGTCTCGCACCGCCCGAACAACAGCCGAAGGAATTCGCCTTCACGGCCGAGAACAAGGCTTGGGCCGACAAGGTGATCGCGCGCTATCCGCAAGGACGCCAGCAGTCCGCTGTGATCCCGCTGCTGTGGCGCGCGCAGGAGCAGCATCACGGCTGGCTGCCGCAGGCGGCGATCGAATACGTTGCCGCCATGCTCGACATGGCGAAGATCCGCGTGCTCGAGGTCGCGACTTTTTACACCATGTTCTTGCTTCAGCCGGTCGGCAAGAAGGCACACGTGCAGGTCTGCGGCACGACGCCGTGCCGGCTGCGCGGCGCCGACGCGCTGTTCGAGGTCTGCGCGCGCAAGATCCATCCCGAGCCGTTTCATATCTCGGCGGATGGAAACTATTCATGGGAAGAGGTCGAGTGCCTCGGCGCCTGCGTCAACGCGCCGATGGTTCTGATTTGGAGCGACACCTACGAGGACCTGACGGCTGAAACCTTCGAGAAGGTGCTCGACGGTTTCACCAACGGCAAGCCGGCAACGCCGGGTCCGCAGATCGACCGGCATTTCTCCGCGCCGGTCGGCGGGCCGACGACACTGAAATCCGAGAAAGTCTGATGCTCGAAGACAAAGACCGCATCTTCAAGAATCTCTACGGTTACCATGATTGGGGCCTGAAGGGCGCGCGTGAGCGCGGCGCATGGGATGGCACCAAGGAGATTTTGGCGCGCGGGCGCGAGGCGCTGGTCAACGAGATGAAGGCGTCCGGCCAGCGCGGGCGCGGCGGAGCGGGCTTCCCGACCGGCCTCAAGTGGTCGTTCATGCCCAAGGAGTCCAAGGACGGGCGTCCGAGCTATCTGGTCATCAATGCGGACGAGTCCGAGCCCGGCACCTGCAAGGACCGCGAGATCATGCGGCACGATCCGCACCTTCTCGTCGAGGGCTGTGTCATTGCAGGCTTCGCGATGGGGGCGGTCGCCTGCTACGTCTACGTCCGCGGCGAGTTCATCCGCGAGCGTGAGCGGCTGCAGGCCGCGGTCGATCAGGCCTATGAGGCCGGGCTGCTCGGCAAGAACGCCTGCGGTTCGGGTTATGATTACGACATGTACGTGCACCATGGCGCGGGCGCCTACATCTGCGGCGAGGAAACCGCGCTTTTGGAAAGCCTCGAGGGCAAGAAGGGCCAGCCGCGCCTCAAGCCGCCGTTCCCGGCCAACATGGGTCTCTACGGTTGCCCGACGACCGTGAACAATGTCGAGACCATCGCGCAGGCGCCCGACATCATGCGGCGCGGCGCGGCTTGGTTCTCGTCGATCGGGCGGCAGAACAATACCGGCACCAAGCTTTATTGCATCTCCGGCCATGTGAATAAGCCGTGCAATGTCGAGGAGACGCTCGGCATCCCGCTGCGCGAGCTGATTGAGAAGCATGCCGGCGGCGTGCGCGGCGGCTGGGACAATCTGCTCGCCGTCATTCCCGGCGGCTCGTCGATGCCGCTGGTGCCGGCGGGCGCCGATCAGGCCGACACGCTGCTGATGGACTTCGACGGCTGCCGCGACAAGAAGTCGGCGCTCGGCACCGCCGCCGTGATCGTGATGGACAAGTCGACCGACATCGTGCGCGCGATGGCGCGCATCTCCTACTTCTACAAACACGAGAGCTGCGGCCAGTGCACGCCGTGCCGCGAAGGCATGGGCTGGATGTGGCGCGTGCTGATGCGCATGGCCGAAGGCCGCGCGCACAAGCGCGAGATCGGCATGCTGATGGACGTGACCAAGCAGATCGAGGGCCATACGATCTGCGCGTTCGGCGACGGCGCGGCCTGGCCGGTGCAGGGGCTGCTACGCCACTTCAGCCACGAGATCGAGCGGCGCATCGACCAGTATTCGGCCAACCCGCATCCCGAGCCGGTGCGCGTGGCGGCGGAGTGAGCGCGATGAATGTATCAAACAGGATTTTGCAACTGTATCGCACTCGCGGCGCGGCTGGACATCTTGGCAGGCGTGACGATTGCGGCGGCGCTGCTCATTTGGATGGCGTGGCACTGACATGACCAAGCTCATCGTCGACGGCAAAGAAATCGACGTTCCGCCCGAATACACGCTGCTGCAGGCGTGTGAGGTGGCGGGCGCGGAAATTCCGCGCTTCTGCTTCCACGAGCGGCTTTCGATCGCCGGCAATTGCCGCATGTGCCTGATCGAGGTGGTCGGTGGACCGCCGAAGCCGCAGGCCTCCTGCGCGATGGGCGTGAAGGACCTGCCGCCGAACAAGGACGGTACGCCGCGCGTTATCTCGACGCGTTCGCCGATGGTGAAGAAGGCGCGCGAAGGCGTAATGGAGTTCCTGCTGATCAATCATCCGCTCGATTGCCCGATCTGCGATCAGGGCGGCGAGTGCGATCTGCAGGACCAGGCGATGGCCTATGGGGTCGACAATACGCGCTATCACGAGAACAAGCGCGCGGTCGAAGACAAGTACATCGGCGTGCTGGTCAAGACGATCATGAACCGCTGCATTCACTGCACGCGCTGCGTCCGCTTCACCACCGAGGTTGCGGGCGTGCCGGAGCTCGGCGCGATCGGGCGCGGCGAGGACATGGAGATCACGACCTTCCTGGAAAGTGCGATGACCTCCGAGCTGCAGGGCAATGTGGTCGATCTCTGCCCGGTCGGCGCGCTGACCTCGAAACCTTACGCCTTCGCGGCGCGGCCGTGGGAGTTGAACAAGACCGAGTCGGTCGACGTGATGGACGCGCTCGGCAGCGCGATCCGTGTCGATACGCGCGGGCGCGAGGTGATGCGCATCCTGCCGCGCGTCAACGAGGACGTGAATGAGGAGTGGATCTCCGACAAGACCCGCCACATCGTCGACGGCCTGCGCGCGCAGCGGCTCGATCAGCCTTACATCCGCGAGAATGGCCGGCTGGTGCCGGCCACTTGGCCGGCGGCGTTCGAGGCGATCGCGGCGAAACTCAAGTCAACGAAAGCCGATCGCATCGGCGCCATTGCGGGCGATCTTTGCTCGGTCGAGGAAATGTTCGCGCTCAAAGAACTGATGGGCAAGCTCGGCGCGACCAGCATCGATTGTCGCCAGGACGGCGCGGCGCTTGATCCCTCGCTCGGCCGCGCCAGCTACCTGTTCAACGCGACCATCGCGGGCATCGACCAGGCCGACGGCATCATGATCATCGGTGCCAACCCGCGCAAGGAAGCGCCGGTGCTCAATGCGCGCATCCGCAAGCGCTGGCGTACCGGCAACCTCAAGATCGGCGTGATCGGCGAGAAGGCGGATCTCACCTATGACTACGCCTATCTGGGCGCCGGTCCGGAAACGCTTGCGACTTTCGTCAATCACGCCAAGGCGCCGCTCGAGCGCCAGCTCTGGCTGATCGGGCAGGGCGTGCTGGCACGTCCCGACGGTGCCGCGCTGCTCGCGATGGCTGCCAAGGCCGCCGTCTCGGTCGGCGCCATCAAGGACGGCTGGAACGGTTTCTCAGTGCTTCACACTGCGGCGTCGCGTGTCGGCGGCCTCGATATCGGCTTCGCGCCCGGGCAAGGTGGCCTCTCGGCCACCCAAATGGCCAAGGCCGGCGCGCTCGATCTGCTGTTCAATCTGGGCGCCGACGAGATCGAGATCGCGGACGGCGCGTTCACGGTCTATATCGGGACGCATGGCGATGCCGGTGCGCATCGCGCCGATATCATTCTCCCTGGTGCCGCCTACACCGAAAAGTCCGGCATTTTCGTCAACACCGAAGGCCGCGTGCAGATGGCGGCGCGCGCCGGCTTCCCGCCGGGCGATGCGCGCGAGGACTGGGCGATCTTGCGCGCCCTCTCCGACGTGCTCGGCCAGAAGCTACCCTATGACTCGCTGCCCGCCTTGCGCGCCGCACTGTTCAAGGCCTACCCGCATATGGCGCGCGTCGATCAGATCGCGGCCGGCAATCCCGCCGACATCGAGAAGCTCGCCGGCCGCGGCGGTACGCCCGACAAGGCGCCGTTCCGCTCTCCTGTCGCGGACTTCTATCTCACCAATCCGATTGCGCGCGCATCCGCCACGATGGCCGAGTGCTCAGCGCTGGCCCGCGGCCAGCGCGCGCTGACGGCGGCGGAGTAGGACCATGGCGGAATTCTGGACCAGCTACCTTTGGCCGCTGATCATCATGGTGGCGCAGTCCGTGATGCTGCTGGTGATCCTGCTCGTCGCCATCGCCTATGTGCTGCTCGCCGACCGCAAGATCTGGGCGGCGGTGCAGATCCGCCGCGGCCCGAATGTCGTCGGTCCGTGGGGGCTCCTGCAATCCTTCGCGGACTTGCTGAAATTCGTCCTGAAAGAGCCGACCATTCCGGCAGCGGCCAACAAGGGCGTGTTCCTGCTGGCGCCGCTGGTCACCTGCGTGCTCGCGCTCGCCGCCTGGGCGGTGATCCCGGTCGATCTTGGCTGGGTGATCGCCGACATCAATGTCGGCGTCCTTTATATCTTCGCGATCTCCTCGCTGATGGTCTACGGCGTGATCATGGCGGGCTGGGCGTCGAACTCGAAGTATCCGTTCCTCGCCGCCTTGCGCTCGGCGGCGCAGATGGTGTCCTACGAGGTCTCGATCGGCTTCGTCATCATCACGGTCTTGCTCTGCGTCGGCTCGCTGCGTCTCTCCGACATCGTGGAAGCGCAGAATACCGCGTGGGGCGTGTTCGGCTGGTATTGGCTGCCGCTGTTCCCGATGTTCATCGTCTTCTTCATCTCGGCGTTGGCCGAGACCAATCGCCCGCCGTTCGATCTGGTCGAAGCCGAGTCCGAGCTCGTTGCCGGTTTCATGGTCGAATACGGCTCGACGCCCTATATGATGTTCATGCTCGGCGAGTACGTGGCGATCGCCACGATGTGCGCTATGACGGCGATCCTGTTCATGGGCGGCTGGCTGCCGCCGTTCCCGATCGCGCCGTTTACCTGGATACCGGGCGTGATCTGGTTCGTGCTCAAGGCCTTCTTTGTGTTCTTCATGTTCGCGATGGTGAAGGCCTTCGTGCCGCGTTACCGCTACGACCAGCTGATGCGGCTCGGCTGGAAGGTGTTCCTGCCGCTCTCGCTGGCGATGGTCGTGGTGGTGGCGGCAGTGTTGCAGTTCGGCGGCTTGGCGCCGCAACCGTGAGCGCTCGATGGAACTGACGCTGGGCGGCCTGTTGGGTGCGATGGCCGGCGCGGTGTTCGGCGGTGCGAACTACGCGATGCTGATCGGCACCCTGGACGGTTTGCTGAAGTCGATGGAAGGCACTGAGGCGGAACGGGAGGAGTTTACGTCGAACGTTTCGGTGATGCGGCGCGCGATCCTCGGCTTCGATGTTCTCCTCTGCGCCGGGATCGGTTATTGGCTCGGTACGATGTTTCTCAGCCCGGCGATCGGCGCTGAGTGAGCATGATCCCGAAAAGTGGGAACCGGTTTTCGGATAAGATCATGCTCGATAAAGGATGATTACGATGAGACTCGATCAAGCGGCGCGCGGGCTGTTCCTCTCCGAGTTCGTCTCGGCGTTCTTCCTGTCGATGCGCTATTTCTTCAAGCCGAAGCCGACGCTGAACTATCCGTTCGAGAAGGGCCCGATCTCGCCGCGCTTCCGTGGCGAGCATGCGCTACGCCGCTAACCGAACGGCGAGGAGCGCTGCATCGCCTGCAAGCTGTGCGAGGCGATCTGCCCGGCGCAGGCGATCACCATCGAGGCCGGCCCGCGCCGCAATGACGGCACGCGCCGCACCACGCGCTACGACATCGACATGGTCAAATGCATCTATTGCGGCCTCTGCCAGGAGGCCTGTCCGGTGGATGCGATCGTCGAAGGGCCGAACTTCGAGTTCGCGACCGAGACCCGCGAGGAGCTCTACTACGACAAGGAGCGTCTGCTCGCGAACGGCGACCGCTGGGAACGCGAGATCGCGAAAAACATCTCACTCGACGCGCCGTATCGTTAAATCAAAGCTGTCCGCCGTCGCCCCAGTTCTCCAGGAGCGTGCGGTAGGCCGGGTCCTGATAGCGCGAGAGCAGGAACGCGTCCGCATAGTCGGGTAGCGCCGTGCTCATGATGTGGCGCGCGATCAACTCGCCGCCGGCGCGCGAGGCCATGATGCCGAAGCCCGAATAGGCGCACGAGATATACGCGCCCTCGATCGCCACCGGACCGATCAGCGGGCGGTTCTCGCGCGTGCGCATGTAATAGCCGCCGTCGATATAGGGCCGCGTCGGCCTGCCGTCATAGGCCTGCAGCGCCGGCACCAT
>JBBWZU010000089.1:0-10466 GCA_039649225.1 Hyphomicrobiales bacterium
GCATGGTGATGCACGGGCTGGAATCGACCGTGCCGGTCACGCTCGAGATGATGATCCTGCAGGGGCAGGCGGTGATGCGCGGCACCCGGCGCGCGCTGGTCGTGGTCGATCTGCCGTTCGGCTCCTACGAGGCCTCGCGCGAGCAGGCCTTCACCAGCGCCGCGCAGGTGATGAAGGAAACCGGCTGCGGCGCGATCAAGCTGGAAGGTGGCACCCGCATGGCCGAGACCATCGCCTTTCTGGCCCAACGCGGCATTCCGGTGATGGGTCATGTCGGGCTGACGCCGCAGGCGATCCATGCGCTCGGCTCGTTCCGCGCTCAAGGAAGACGCGAGGAGGAGTGGGCGGCAATCGAGGCCGACGCCGCGGCGGTGGCCGAGGCCGGGGCATTTGCGGTGGTGCTGGAGGCGATGGCCGAGCCGCTCGCCGCCCGGATCACCCGCGCGGTTGCGATTCCGACCATCGGGATCGGCGCCAGCGCGGCCTGCGACGGCCAGATTTTGGTGCTGGAGGACATGCTCGGCCTCTCGCCACGGGTTCCCAAATTCGTCAAGCGCTATGCGGAACTGGGCGGCGCGATCGAGGATGCGGTCGCCTCCTACGCGCTGGAGGTGCGCAGTCGGGCGTTTCCGGCCGAAGCCAACGTTTACCATCTGACCAAGTCGAAGCCGGGTTAAGGGCGATTTGCCGGGCGCGCGAGCAGCAAAAGTGGCCACCGGTTTTGCGTCCGCTCACGCGCTAAGCTATTAATATAGCGCATGATCTTGTCGGCGAACCGGCTTCCACTTCGCCGGATCATGCGCTGGCCAGCCAAGCTTTGCCTTGCGCTTGCCATATCGCTACTTTACGCCGCGCCCTGCCGGGGGACGGTATTTCGGGGGCCCTCTGAATCGACTTTCAGATCGGGCTGGAGAGCTTTGAAGTGTCAGATATTTTTCGTGAAGTTGACGAAGACGTCAGGCGTGAACGCCTGCAGCAGCTTTGGGAGCGCCACAGCAACCTCGTCGTCGCGGCCGCGCTTTTGGTGGTTGTGGCGGTCGGTGGCTGGCGTGGCTACGAATATTGGGAAAACCAGAAGGCCGCCGAGTCCGGAACGGCCTTCGAGGCGGCCGTGACGCTCGCCGAAGCCGGCAAGCAGGCCGAGGCGCGCGCCGAGTTCGGCAAGGTCGCCAAAGACGGGTCCGCGGGCTATCGCGCGCTGGCGCGTTTCCGCGATACCGCGGAACTCGGCAAGCTCAATCCGGCCGCGGCCGTGAAGGAATATGACGCGCTCGCCGCCGACAGCGCCATTGGGCGCACCTTGCAGGATCTTGCGGCGGTTCGCGGCGCCATGATCGATGTCGATAGCGCGCCGCTCGCCGATCTCACCGCCAAGCTCGAACCTTTGACCGCGGCCGGCCGTCCGTTCCGCCATAGCGCGCGCGAATTGCTCGTGCTCGCGGCCTGGCGCGCCAACGATTCTGCCGCCGCCAAGCGCTGGTTCGATCTGATCGCGACCGACGCCGAGACGCCCGCCAGCATGCGCCAGCGCATCGACGTGCTGATGACGCTCAGCGGCACCAAGGCCAAGACGTGAGGGGCCCGGCGATGAAAAAGCGCGCTCTGACTGTGCTGCTGTTCGGTCTCGCGCTGGCCGGCTGCGACTCGTTCGATCCGCTCGACAAGTTTCAGGAATGGGACATCATGGGTTCGTCAAAGACGCCGCTGAAAGGCGAGCGCCGGCCCGTGTTCGATAGCGGGGTCCCGGGCGTGGCGCAGGGCGTTCCACCAGAACTCGTGAAGGGCTATCAGCCGCCCGCCGAAGAGCCGCCGCCGGTGGTCACCGCCAAGCCGGCAAAATCCGCCAAACCGAAAAAGGCCGCCACCAAGCCGCGCCGTCCGCCGCCGCAACAGACGCAGCAGGACGAACCGGAGCCGCCACAGATGCGGCAGGCGCCGGCCGCGCGAACCACCACGCAGGCAGCTCCCCGCGGCGGTGATACATGGCCAACCATGCCGGGCGCGCAGCCGACCTGGCCGTCGGACGCGCAACCAGCGCCGTCGCGCTAAGCTATTTACAGAGATTGAGATAGAGAGAGGGCTGCGCGGATCGCGCGGCCATAGGTCGATTTTATTATGAGCTTCACCCTCGCGATCGTCGGGCGGCCGAATGTCGGCAAGTCGACGCTGTTCAACCGCCTTGTCGGCAAGCGCCTTGCGCTGGTCGACGACCGCCCCGGCGTCACGCGCGACCGGCGCGAAGGGCAGGGGCGTCTCGGCGATCTGTCGTTCACGGCGGTCGATACCGCGGGCTTCGATGAAGGCGGACCCGACAGCCTGGTGTCGCGCATGATGGAGCAGACTGAAGCGGCGATCGAAAGCGCCGACGCGATCCTGTTCCTGATGGATGTGCGCTCAGGGCTGACCCCGATCGACCGGCAGTTCGCCGATGTGGTGCGTAGAGCCGGCAAGCCGGTGGTGGTCGTTGCCAACAAATCCGAGTCGCGCGCCGGCGTGGGGGCTGTCGAGGCCTATGAGCTTGGTCTTGGCGATCCGGTCGCGATCTCGGCCGAGCACGGCGAGGGCTTGTCCGATCTCTATGACGCGGTCCGCGCGGCGCTGCCCGAGCTCACCGCGGTGGCGGCCGCGGACGACGAGGAAGAAACCGACGAAGAGCGCGCCAATCGTCCCATTCGCGTCGCCGTCGTCGGCCGTCCGAACGTCGGCAAGTCGACGCTGATCAACCGCCTGCTCGGCGAGGAGCGCCTGCTCACCGGTCCCGAAGCCGGCATCACGCGCGACACCATTACGGTGATGCTGGAGTGGCATGGCCGCTTGTTCCGCCTCTACGACACCGCCGGCATGCGCAAGCGCGCGCGCATCGAGGAGAAGCTGGAAAAGCTTTCGGTCGCCGATACGCTCAACGCCATCCGCTTTGCCGAAGTCGTCATCGTGCTGATGGATTCGGAGCGCCCGTTCGAGGAGCAGGATCTGCGCATCGCCGATCTGGTGCAGCGCGAAGGCCGCGCGCTGGTGCTCGGCATGAACAAATGGGACCTGATGGAGCGCAAGGGCGGCGCGGCCGGCAAGCTGCGCGAGGAAGCGGACCACTGGCTGCCGCAGGTCAAGGGCGTGCCGATCATCGCGACGTCCGGCATGCAGGGCGAGGGGCTCGACCGGCTGATGCAAGCGGTGGTCGACGCGCACGCGGTCTGGAACAAGCGCGTCGCCACCAATCCGCTCAACAAATGGTTCGAGGACGCGGTGTCGGCGCATCCTCCGCCCGCGGTGAGCGGACGGCGCCTCAAGCTCAACTACATCACGCAGGTCAAGGCGCGTCCGCCGAGCTTCGTGCTGTTCTGCTCGCGCGCCGACGCGGTGCCGGAAAGCTATCTGCGCTATCTGGTGCACGGCCTGCGCGAGCGGTTCGAGCTGCCCGGTACGCCGGTCCGCATCACCTTGCGCGAGAAGGCCAATCCCTTCGCCGGCCGGAAGTCGCGCCAGCGATGAACGAGGCTGTACCCGAAGCCTCGGCTATTGGACAAACGGCCGGACCGCCAAGCCGCGCCGCTTTCGCGTTCATCTTCATTACCGTCCTGCTCGACATGCTGGCGATCGGCATCATCATTCCGGTTTTGCCCGGACTGATCGTCCGCTTCACGGATGGCGATACAGCGGGCGCAGCTGAAATCCTCGGGCTGTTCGGCACCGCGTGGGCGCTGATGCAGTTCCTGTGCTCGCCGCTGCTCGGCGCGCTGTCCGACCGCTTCGGGCGGCGGCCGGTGATCCTCATCTCCAACGTGGGACTCGGACTTGACTGTATGCTGATGGCGGTCGCGCCCTCGCTGTCGTGGCTGTTCATTGGGCGCATCATTTCCGGCATCTCGGCTGCGAGCATTTCCACCGCCTTTGCCTATGTGGCCGACGTGACGCCGGCCGAGCAACGCGCCGCGCGCTTCGGCATGCTCGGCGTGGCGTTCGGCGCAGGCTTCGTATTCGGGCCCGCGATCGGTGGGCTTGCCGGAAGCATCGATCCGCGGCTGCCGTTCTGGATCGCCGCCGCGCTCAGCCTGGCAAATGCGCTGTACGGCTGGCTGATCCTGCCCGAGTCGTTGTCCAACGCCCGCCGCATGCCGTTTGCGTGGCGGCGCGCCAATCCGCTCGGCTCGCTCAAGCTGTTGCGCTCGCATCACGAATTGTTCGGACTTGCGAGCGTCAATTTTCTCGATTACCTCGCGCACGCGGTGCTGCCGAACATGGCGGTGCTGTACATGCTCTATCGCTACGGCTGGGACGAACGCGCGGTCGGATTCGTCTTGGCGGGGGTCGGCGTCTGCTCGATGGTGGTGCAAGGTGGACTGATCGGACCCGTCGTCAAGCAATTCGGCGAACGCAGGGCGCTCATGGCCGGTCTCCTGTTCGGCGCCGCCGGCTTCTTCGTCTACGGCATCGCGACGACGGGATTGATCTTTCTCATCGGCGTGCCGCTGATGGCACTGTGGGGTTTTGCAAATGCATCAGCGCTTGGCCTGATGAGCCGCCATGTCGGCGCCGACGAGCAAGGCCAGCTTCAGGGCGCCAATCAGAGCCTCCAGGGCATCGCCAACATGTTCGGCCCCGGCCTGTTCGCATACTCGTTTTCGCTCGCGATCCGGCCGGAACTTGGTTTTCAGTTGCCCGGCGCGCCGTTCCTGCTCGCCGCGCTGCTGGTGGCAATCGCCGCGGTGATCGCCTGGCGGGTCACGCGCACTAGGCCGGCGGCGTCCAGATGAGGAACTTCTTGAGGCGATAACTATAGAGCGTGCCGGTTTCCGTATAGGCGGGCAGGCACAGGTCGAGGATTTTCTCCGCGACGTTCTCCGGCGTATCGAGCGTCATCGGATCCTCGCCCGGCATCGCGGTCGCGCGCATGCGGGTGCGGATCGGTCCGGGATTGAACACGTTGACGCGCAGCGGCGTGGTCGCGGTCTCGGCCGCGTAGATGCGCGCCATCAGCTCGACCGCGGCCTTGGAGACCGAGTAGGGGCCCCAATAGGCCAGCGGCGTCCAGGCAGCGCCGGAGGTCAGGAACACCGCGCGTCCGGCAGCGGATTTTTGCAACAGCGGATCAAGCGAGCGGATCAGTCGATAGTTGGCCGTGACGTTGATCGCCATTACGTCGTCGAACACTTGTGGCTCGACATGGCTCATCGGCGAGAGCGAACCGAGGATGCCGGCGTTCGCCACCAGCACGTCGAGGCGGCCGAAGCGCTCGTTCAGCGATGCGCCGAGCCGGTCGATGCCCTCGTAGTCCTTCAGGTCGAGCGGCACCAGCGTCGCCGTGCCGCCGATGGCCTTGATGGCGTCGTCGAGCTCTTCCAGGCCTCCGACCGTGCGGGCGACCGCGATGACATGCGCGCCGGCTTTCGCGAGCGCGAGCGCGGTCGCATGCCCGATGCCGCGCGAGGCGCCGGTGATCACCGCGATTTGGTCAGAAAGAGGCTTGGACACCATTCTCTCCATTCGTCATGCCAGGGCTTGTCCCGGGCATCCACGACTTCATTTCTCAGCGCTGTTTCTAAAGACGTGGATGGCCGGGACAAGGCCCGGCCATGACGAAACACTACATGGGGTCTTCGCGACGACCTTTTTAGCTCGCCTCGGCCAGCAGCGAGAGCTGGCGCGGCGTGTGATCGCGTCCGTCGCGATCGGTCAGTGCGGTCGGATATTCGCCGGTAAAGCAATGATCGGTGAACTGCGGCCGTTCGGGGTCGCGCCGTTCGTAGCCCATCGACCGGTAGATGCCCTCGACCGACAGGAAGGCGAGCGTATCCGCGCCGATCAGCGCGCGCATCTGCTCGATGTTGTGTGTCGCGGCGAGCAGCTTGTCGCGCTCGGGCGTGTCGATGCCGTAATAGTCCGGATGCGTGATCGGCGGCGAGGCGATGCGGAAGTGCACTTCGGTCGCGCCCGCATCGCGCATCATCTGCACGATCTTGGTCGAGGTCGTGCCGCGCACGATCGAATCGTCGACCAGGATGATACGCTTGCCGGCGACCACGGCGCGATTGGCCGAGTGCTTCAGGCGCACGCCGAGCTGGCGGATATGCTGCGTCGGCTCGATGAAGGTGCGCCCGACATAGTGGTTGCGGATGATTCCCATCTCGTAGGGAATGCCGGAGGCCTGCGAATAGCCCATGGCGGCCGGGACGCCGGAATCCGGCACCGCCACGATCACGTCGGCATCGGTGTGGCTCTCGCGCGCAAGCTGCGCGCCCATGCTCTTGCGCACGTCGTAGACCGAGCGGCCGCCGACGATCGAATCCGGTCGCGAGAAGTAGATGTATTCGAAGATGCACGGCCGCTCCGGCATCGGCGGGAACGGCTTGTGCGACTGCAGGCCGGCCTCGTCGAACACCACGACTTCGCCGTTCTCCACGTCGCGCACATAGCGTGCGCCGATGATGTCAAGCGCGCAGGTCTCCGAGGCGAGGATCGGGAAGCCCCCGAGGTCGCCGATTACCAGCGGCCGGATGCCGAGCGGATCGCGCGCGCCGATCAGCTTCTTGTTGGTCAAAGCGACGAACGAATAGGCGCCCTCGAGCTGGCGCAGCCCGTCGATGAAGCGGTCGATGAAGCGGTTGCGCTGCGAGCGCGCCACCAGATGCAGGATCACCTCGGTATCGCTGGTCGACTGCATGATCGCGCCGTCGCGCACCAGCTGGCGGCGTAGCGTGAGACCGTTGGTCAGGTTGCCGTTATGGCCGATCGCGAAGCCGCCGCCTTCGAGCTCGCAGAACAGCGGCTGCACATTGCGCAGGATGGTCTCGCCGGTAGTCGAATAGCGGTTATGGCCGATCGCGGCCTGCCCGGGCAGGCGCTCGATCACCTCGCGGCGCGAGAAGGCGTCGCCGACCAGCCCCATCCGGCGCTCGGAATGGAAGCGCTTGCCGTCGAAGGAGCAGATGCCGGATGCTTCCTGGCCGCGGTGCTGCAAGGCATGCAGGCCGAGCGCCGTGATGGCGGCGGCGTCCGGATGGCCGAAGATGCCGAACACGCCGCACTCTTCGTGCAGCCGGTCCTCTTCGAGGTCCAGGCTCTGGGGGAGGATATCGAGGGGGCCGTGTTCGGTTTGATCCATCATCTCGCCTTTCGGGCCCCGTCAGGGGATTTCATTGCGATTTCGGCGCGGCAACAGCTAACCGCCCGGCCGGCATTCCGAGATTGGAACGGCCGCCGGCAGGCGGATCAGGCTGATCTTGGTCTTCAGGCTTTTGTCGCTTCAACCGCTTCAAGATGGTGTTCTCGGGGTCTTCCGGCAACATCGACATCAGCCATTGCCCGGTTCCCTGCAGGACAACACGGGATTTTGCGTTTTTGACCCATTCGGGCTGGCTCCGATCCGGCACCAGCCAGGCGAAGAACAGGAACGCCACAACCACGATCACCAGGCCGCGGGCGAGACCGAACAGGAACCCGAGGGTGCGGTCGAGCGCGCCGATGCGGCTGTCCAGGATCATGTCGGAAATCTTGATGGTGATCACCGAGACGATCAGCAGAGTCCCCAGGAAAATGCCGCCGATCGCGATCACCTTGGCGACGATCTCGTTGGTGACGTAGCCCTGCACCACCGGCAGCAGCTTGGGGAAACCCAGTATCGTGACGATCGCGGCGGTGGCCCAGGAGGCGATCGACAGCACCTCGCGCATGAACCCGCGCACCATCGCGAGCAGCGCTGAGATCAGCATGACCACCAGCAGAATCACATCAAGCAACGTGATCGGCATCGACTGCTCTTCCGGCTCCACTCGCGGACTGGTTCCGCACGCCCCAGAGTCCGGAATCGGCGGGGTGCGTCAGCGCCCCGCTGTATAGCGGGCAGCATCGCCCGCGTCACCCGTCTTGTCGTGCAATACGCGGGCCTTTGGCACGCCGGCCGCTCGCCGCAATGTCCGCCACAAGGTCGGTCAAATTGCCGATGGGGCTGAGCGTTAACCCTGAATCGGCCGCAGCCTCGCTCTTCGGCGCGAAGGCGCGCGTGAAGCCGAGCTTGGCGGCTTCCTTCAGCCGGGCGGCGATCTGCGCCACCGGCCGGATCGCACCGGACAGCGATACCTCGCCGAAATACACCGCTTCAGCCGGCAGTGATGCGCCGGCAAGCGAGGAAACGAGGGCGGCCGCTGCCGCAAGGTCCGCGGCCGGCTCCTGGATGCGCAGGCCGCCCGCCACATTAAGGTAAACGTCATGTCCGCCGAGTTTTACGCCGCAATGCGCCTCCAGCACCGCGAGCACCATTGAAAGGCGGCTCGAATCCCACCCGACCACCGAGCGGCGCGGGGTGCCGAGCGAGGTCGGCGCGACCAGCGCCTGGATCTCCACCAGCAGCGGCCGTGTCCCTTCGATGCCGGCGAACACCACGGTGCCGGGACTGCCGAGGTCGCGCTCGGAGAGGAACAGCTCGGACGGGTTCGGCACCTCGCGCAGGCCGGAGCCCGTCATCTCGAAGACGCCGATCTCGTCGGTCGGCCCGAAGCGGTTCTTGACCGCGCGCAGGATACGGAACTGGTGCGAGCCTTCGCCCTCGAACGACAGCACCGCGTCGACCATATGCTCGACCACGCGGGGACCCGCGATCTGGCCGTCCTTGGTGACGTGGCCGACCAGGATCACGGCGGCGCCGGAGCGTTTGGCAAAGCGGATGAGGGCCTGGGCGGCGCCGCGCACTTGCGTGACGGTGCCGGGCGCCGATTCCACCATATCGGTCCACATGGTCTGGATCGAATCGATGATGATCAGGCGCGGTATCTTGCCCTGGCTCGCGGTGGCGATGATGTCCTCGACAGAGGTTTCGGAGGCAAGCTCCACTGCGGCGTCGGTGAGACCGAGCCGGTCCGCGCGCAGCCGCACCTGCGCGACGGCTTCCTCGCCGGAAATATAGACGGTGCGATGACCGGCGCGCGCCAGCGCGGCCGCAGCCTGGATCAGCAATGTGGATTTGCCGATGCCGGGATCGCCCGCCATCAGCAGCACCGAGCCGCGCACGAATCCGCCGCCGGTGACACGGTCGAGTTCGGGTACGCCGGAGGCGAGGCGAGGGGCGTCATGCGTCGTGCCGGTGAGCGGCTCGAGCGCGAACACGCGGCCCTTGCGGCCGGCGCGGCCGGGCCCGGTCGCGGCGGCGCCTTCCTCGGCGATCGAGTTCCATTCGCCGCAGGATTCGCACTTGCCCTGCCAGCGGTTATAGACCGCGCCGCAGTTCTGGCAGGTGAAGGAGGCGGAGTTCTTGGCCATACGGCCCTATGCGGCTTGAGGAAAAAACAGCATAGCCGATCGATGAGAACAATACAAGAACATACAGATTGTATTAGGACCGAGAAGCCCGAGCGCGCACTTTGAGAATCAAGGGCTTGGCGTGAACCTCACTTCAACGAGGCAGCATGTGCTACTATGGGATTTATGAATACCCAGGACGCCCTCGCGATCTTGCGCCGTTATGAAGACGACCTGCGCGCGCGCGGCGTGCGCCGGGCGGCGCTGTTCGGCTCGGTCGCCCGTGGTGACATTCGATCTGACAGCGATATCGACATCATGATCGAGATCGAGCCCGACGCCCGCATCACGGTATACGACTATGGCAGGCTTGAAAGAATATATCGAGAGCCTTTTCGACTGCCCGGTCGATGTCGTGAGCCGGGACAGCCTCAAGCCCTATGTCCGTCCAGCGGCAACAGCCGACGCGATCTATGCCTTCTAAGCCGTCCGACACTGCCCTTCGCGATATCCTGCATCATCACATCGAACTCGCGAACCAGTTCGTCGAAAGGTTCGATCAGGCGAAGTTTCAGGACGACGCGCGCACCATCTATGCCGTCACACGGTGCCTTGAGATCATCTCCGAAGCTTCGCGCCGTTTGCCGGATGATTTGAAGGCGCGGCATCCCCTCATTGCGTGGAAGCAGATGGCAGGAGCCGGGAATATCTATCGCCATGACTACGAGGACGTGGCCGCCCGCTATGTGTGGGACACTGTTCAACTCGCCCTTCCAGATCTACGCCGCGTGATCGAGCACGAGTGAAGCGCTTGGGCTGAGGTCGATCGATGCCCTGCTCAGCCTCACAACCTGAAGGTCATCAGCCTCGATAAACCCGCCGGTAGCGCCGCCCGAGGCTGGTCAGCACCTCATAGCCGATCGTGCCGGCGCGTTCCGCCAGGTCGTCGACGCCGATGCCATCGCCGAGCAGAGTCACAAGGTTTCCGCGGTTTACGCGGGCCTCCTCAACGTCCGTGACATCGACCACGATCAGATCCATCGAAACCCGACCCGCCAGCGGGCAGCGCTGCCCGGCCACGATCGCGTCGGCGCCGGTCTTCACATCGCTCGCGCTCGCGCCGCGCAGGAAGCCGTCGGCGTAACCGACTGAAACGACGGCAAGCCGCGTCGGACGCCGGGCCGTCCAGGTGGCGCTGTAGCCGACTGTCGCGCCGGCCGGAATGTCGCGCGTCTGCA
>JBBWZU010000113.1:0-4868 GCA_039649225.1 Hyphomicrobiales bacterium
ATCGCGCCGCGGTCGAGCACCACGACATCGAGCCCGGCGCCGACCAGCTCGTAGGCGACGGAGAGACCCGCGATACCCGAGCCGATGATGCAAACGTCGGCTTTCTCGTTCCTTGAAAGCCTCGGCGCATCGGGTGCCACCGCGACGTTCATCCACAGCGAGCGGGTGGCTTCGTCGAGGGCGTTCATGATTTTACTCCACCGATTTGGCGAGGCGCGACATTACGCCGCGCGCTCCCGGCAATGTTCGACGAACAACTCCAGTGCCGCGCAGACGGCGCGCGACAGGACGTCCGCGCGCGGCGCCTGACCGAGGTCGAGGCGCCTGACGGCGGTCCCGCGCGGCGTCGCGACGGCGATGAATACCAGGCCGACGGGATTGCCATCCGGGTCCGGCTCGGGCCCGGCGACACCCGTGATGGCGATGGCGGCGTCGGCGGGCGTCTGCGCGAGCGCGCCCGACGCCATCGCCTGGGCGACCTCTGCGCACACGGCCCCTTTTTCGGCGAGCAGATCCGCCGGGACGCCGAGCAAAGCCTGCTTCATGTCCTTGGTGTAGGAGACGATGCCGCCGTGGAAGCAGCTGGCCGCGCCTTCCACCTCCGACAAGAGCGTTGCGATCATTCCGGCCGAGCAGGATTCCGCCGTGGCGAGGCACCAGCCTTTTTGGCGCGCCGCCGCCATCGCGGCGGTTGCAAGTTCTTTCTCCCGGTCCTTTGATCTCTCCCGATCCTTCGATGCTTTATTCATGGCCGGATGCTGCGGTGCGACGTGCAGGAATTCCATTTCAAAAGGCAAATTCGGAACTAAACAGCGCCGCAAAAGTTCCTCCGGCGCCAAGTCAGTGGAGGATCGCCATGGCCAAGCAAAAAACCTTGCAAGACCTGTTCCACGACACGCTCAAGGACATCTATTTCGCAGAGAAGAAAATCCTCGTCGCTTTGCCGAAAATGGCAAAGGCCGCCCATTCGGAAGAGCTACGCGCCGCCTTCGAGCAGCACGAGTCCCAAACCGAAGGGCACGTGGATCGCCTCGAGAAAGTCTTTGCGGCCATCGACGAGACGCCGCGCGGGAAGACCTGCGATGCCATCCTGGGGATCATCGAGGAAGGCCAGGAGATCATGAAGGAATACAAGGGCACACCCGCCCTCGACGCCGGATTGCTTGCCGCTGCCCAGGCGGTCGAGCACTACGAAATTTCGCGCTACGGCACACTGAAGACCTGGGCCGGCGAGCTCGGCCTGCAAGATGCCGTCGCGTTGCTTGATGCGACCTTGGCCGAAGAGAAGCAGACCGACGCCGACCTCACAAAGTTGGCCGGCAGCCTTGTAAACCAGGAGGCTCAGGCCGCCTGAATTCACGGCGGGCGGTCTATCCGGTCGGCTCGCCAAGCCTGCGCAGGTCTCGATGCCTTACGCGGTTCGGCCGGATGTCGGCTGGCCCTTTACCGTTTTTGATCTCGCAAGCCAGGCCCCGTCGCCGTGGCCGTCATCGCCGACGTGCAGTCGATACGGATGATCGTGTTGCCGTGCGCGTCCGCGACCTCAATGACCTGTTTGACATTGTGCCTGGCTCTGGTCGCATCCAGCATCAGTTCGTTGGCGAGCGCGCGTGCCTCTTCGATGGCGTCGCGCTCGCTGGCAAAGTGGGCGCCTACATCGTCCTCTTCACTGGCGCCATCAATTGTTTGAATATGGAAGAAAAATCGAGGCATGGTGTCCTCCATCATGGTCACAACGAAGAGTCCGCGATATTGCGCCGCTATTTGCCTCGCCGCGCGGCATGATGACCTCCATATTCCCTCTACGGGTTAATCGCGGAGGGTGCGGAATGTTCGCCCAACGTGACAATTCTTCGCCCGCCGCGCCGCGTTGCGCAAGTGGCGGCACCAATCGAGCAAATGAACGTTGAAAACGACAAGATCATCATCGCGATGTCACGCGATCAGCTCATCGAACAGCCTCCCGTCGATGACTGACACTAGGCCCCTTAGGGGGCCTTTTTCCTATGCCTATCGCCGCGGCGTCTCGCGTTGCATAGACCGCTGTCAGATGTCGGCTGACCGGTCGGGCGCTTTCTCCCAGACGATACGCACTTGCCCCCACGCCGTGGCCGCATCCAATACCAGCGCGTCGCCGACGAAGCGAAATATCCGCGTCTGATCGGTATGGGCAAGGTTGGGGAACCACGAGCCTTCGACGTAACCCGAAGTTTCGTTCCGATTGGGCCAAATCGGAACCAAACGGCGGCGTGAAAGTTCCCTCGGCAATTCAGCGAGGATTGCCTCCAGCACATTGGCGTAGTGAATATCGATGGCAAGCAATTCCGGATTTCACACCGCGGCCGCCGATATTCGCAAGGGAATGCCGCCGAGAAAGCTGGCGCACGACGCATTCGTGTCGCGGTTTCTTGCCCAATACCGCGATCCGGCTTTTGACCACCTCCGAGGCGAGCTTGGCGCCGTGGCGGAGGCCGCATGGGACGCCTATGCGGATAGCCGCAAGGCGCCGATAACCCGCAAGGCCGGCCCCGGCTTCAAGGATCCGGATTATGCGATCGCGGTCGACTGGCTGGAGACGCGCGCCGCCATTGCGCGCGCGCAGCAGCAGTTCGAAGATCGGGCAGGGCCCATTCGCCTGCTGCTCATCAACGGCTCCGCCAGGACTGAGCACACCTGCCCGGGTGAAATGTCGAAGACCTGGCGCCTCGTCGAGATGGCGCGCGAGGCGTTGCTGAACGAGGCGGGTGTCGCCATCGATGTTCTCGATCTCAGCCGGACGACGTCGGAATACGGCCGGACCATCCACCCCTGCAAGTCATGCGTCTCGACCTCGATGGCGCTCTGCCATTGGCCGTGCAGTTGCTATCCGAATTATGCGCTCGGCCAGGTGCATGACTGGATGAATGACATCTACCCTCTTTGGGTCGCCGCGCATGGGATCATGATCATCGCGCCGGTCAACTGGTATCAGGCGTCGTCGCCGTTGAAGTCGATGATGGATCGCCTGGTGTGCGCTGACGGCGGCAATCCCGATCCGACGTCCACCCACGGGAAGCATGCCGATGAGGCAAAGGCGCTTGAGCTTGCCGGATGGCCGTATCCGCGCCACCTCTCGGGGCGGCTGATTTCGATCATCGTCCATGGCGACAGCATCGGCGCGGAATCGCTGCGGCGGAATCTGGTGGATTGGGCGACCGACATGCACCTGGTCCCGGCCGGGACGAACGCCCTGGTCGACGCCTATGTGGGCTACTATGAACCTTACGCCACCAGCCACGACGCGCTCGACAAGGACGTGACGTTCCAGGCCAAAGTGCGCAACGCCGCCAGGACGCTGCTGCAGGCCGCGCAGGCGCAGCGTCGCGGATGCCTGGTCGAAGCCGGAAGGGATCTCGAAGACCCGCGTCCGAAGTAGGAGGCGCGCGACAACCCCGATGCGATCCGATGGCGGCACTCGAAGCACGCGTCAAGACAGCTCTGGATGAGACGCGCCTGTTGATTCTCGGCGCGCAGATTCTCTTCGGCTTTCATCTCAACGGCGCGTTTCAGAATGCCTTCGACGAGCTCGGCCTGTTGCCCCGGGTCCTGCACGCAATCGCGTTCTTTCTGATGGCGATCACCATCGGTCTTTTGATCGCGCCATCCCTGCAGCACCGGATCGTCGAGCGCGGGCAGGCCAGTCGCCGCATACTCGACGCCGCGACATTATCGGCCGGCGCAGCGCTCGTGCCCTTCGCCATCAGTCTTGGAATCGATCTGTTTGTCGTTATCGGTTTTCGCTTCGGCGCGGGCCTGGGCGTAGCGGCCGGGGCGAGCTTCAGCATGCTGGCTTTGGTGTTCTGGTTCGGCACTGCCCGGCGACAACGATCAGCGCAAACGGAGAGGCCCATGAAGAATGCATCGACCTCGCTCGATGTCCGCGTCGAGCAAATGCTGACCGAAGCCCGCGTGATGCTCCCGGGCGCGCAGGCTTTGTTGGGCTTTCAACTGGCCATTCTGCTGACGCAGGGGTTCGAACGCCTGCCCGAGCTCTCCAAGGTGATCCACACCTTTGCCCTGTGCTGCGTGGCGCTGACCGTCATTCTGTTGATGACGCCGGCATGCGTTCATCGGATCGGATATGGCGGGGAGAACAGCGAGCGCTTTCTCCGTCTCGGGTCCCGGCTAGTTGTCGCGGCCGCCGTGCCGCTCGCCGCGGGTATTGCGGGCGATATTTACGTTGCGGTGGCCAAGGCGCTCGATTGGCCGCAGGCGGGTGCGTTCGTTGCGGCCGCGACCGCGGCGCTGCTCGCCGCGATGTGGCTCATTTACCCGCTGCTGCTGCGTCGCAGGCGGTTGAGCTAATTCAGTTTAATGAATGTCCTAATTTGCCGTTAAGCTTGCCGAAATGTCTGCGGCGCAAGGTGCCGCATCATGGACGATCAGGCCACAAACAACCGGCGGGCGCCTCGTCATCGAGTCTTGAAGGGAGCCAAGATTTCCTTCCATCAACTCGGTACGAGCACCGCTTGCACAGTTCGAAATCTGTCGGATTCCGGCGCATGCCTGCTGGTCGAGAGCCAAGCTGGCATCCCGAACGATTTTGATTTGGTGCTGGACAGCAGCAAAGCGGTCAAGCACTGCCGCGTTCAGTGGCGAGTCGGCCGCAAGATTGGCGTCTCGTTTCGCGACTAGGATCGCCCTGGCGGCCCAAAAGAAACGGCTGCGGTATCCGAAGAGACCGCAGCCGTTCCAGTTTTCCAGCCCCGTCAGACATTCGGGCTCGATAATCTCCATTACGCAATTGTAATTTACGATCCATTAAGGCGGCCCCTCGGCGCTGCGGTGTATCACGAACTTCGCAAGCGGGGCACCAATCTAGCCCCCGG
>JBBWZU010000126.1:0-2852 GCA_039649225.1 Hyphomicrobiales bacterium
GGTTCGGTTATTCGCAATAAAAACCTCAAAACCGGTCATTGTTTCCAGCGCGCGAGTTCTCTTGGCAGGTTGCGCTGTCCGCAAAGCGGCAGCGCCGCGGTAGCCGCGTAGGCTTTCATGCGCAGCGGGCCGGCAACACCGGTGGCCAACGCGGGAAGGTTACGAAACGCGTTGCGCTCACGCCCAATAAGACAGTGACGTAGCGCGGGCAAAGCGCAGCGTGCCCGCCACTCTCTATCGCTCTCTATTGTTGTTGCGGCGGGCACGCTTCCGCCTTCGCCCGAAGGCGGGCTACGGCGGACGAGTCGCTTTGCCCGCCTGACAGATTCAACATTTCACCACGGCCCGCCTTCGGCGGGCTTTTTTATTGAGGAGCCCATGGCAACGACAGACTTCGAATACTGCATGCGCACCGTGCTCGTCTTCGAGGGCGGCAAGGTCGACAACCCGAACGATCCCGGCGGGCGCACCAATCAGGGCGTGATCCAGCGCGTCTATGACGGCTGGCGCCGCCGCAAGAGTCTTCCGCTGCGCAGCGTGTACCAGATGGAGGACGCCGAGCGCGACGATATCTACCGCAACCAATACTGGGCCGCGGTGCGCGGCGACGACCTGCCGGCCGGCGTGGACCTGGCGGTCTATGACGGCGCGGTGAATTCCGGTCCGGCGCAGGCGATCAAGTGGCTGCAGCGCGCGCTCGGCGTTGCGGTGGACGGCCATATCGGCGCGGCGACGCTGCGCGCGCTGGACGAATGCACCGACATGGACGCGCTGATCGAAAAAATCTGCGCGCGGCGTCTCGCCTTCATGCAGTCGCTGCGCACCTGGGGAACGTTCGGCAAAGGCTGGGCGCGCCGCGTCGCGGCGGTGCAGCGCGCCGGTCTTCTGCTTGCGCAAGGCGATAGTGCCGACGAGGCGATCGCCGTCGAGGGCGGCCACGTCAAAGCGCGGCTGAACGATGCAAAGCCGGTCCCGCAGACCGCGACCCCCGACGCCGCGGCGACCGGCGGCGGCCTGACGGCAACGCTCACGCAGGCGAATGACGCGATCGCGCCGCTCGCGGACAAGTCCGACCACATCGCCATGCTGTTCACCGCCATGACGGCGCTCGGCGTTGTGGTGACCATCGGGGGAATCGTGTGGGGCATTTACGCCCGCAAGCGGCGCGCCGAACTGCATGACGCGCTCGATCTCGCGCCGGCTACGCCGGTCGCCGCGCAGGAGGGCGCATGATGTTGGGCCCATTCCAAGTCTTGTTCTGGATCGCCGAGCACTGGTGGATCCTTGCACTTGCGGCGGCGGCCGTGCTGGCGCTCACGCTCTGGACCGGCGTCGTGCAGCTTGCGGCGATGGTGATTGCGCTGGCCAAGATTGCCGCCGCGGTCGCGCGGTTCTTCGCAACGCCGGCGGATCAGATCGCGGCAAAAATTTTGTTCGGATTCTGCGTCGCCGTGCTGGCGCTGTCGGCCGGCTTCTATCACGGCAAGCACGTTGCCAACGCCGCATGGGAGCGGCGCGAGGTCGCGCGCGCCGCCGCACTAGAGAAACTGCGCGCGGAGGCCGAACGCGCCGCGCAACAGATGGTCACGGAAAGTCGCACCGCCGAGGACGCTGATGCTGCCGCGGCCCAACAGAGGATCAATGATTATGCGCGCACGCTGCCGAAAATACCTGACCAGTGCCGGATTACTGCTGCTGATCTTGTGGCTGCCGGCGTGCCAGACGCTCAGCGCCGGTCACATGGTAGCGATCCCGGCCGCCTGCAACAGGCTGCTCGCTCGCGTGGCGCACGGCAAAGCCGCTGAAGGCGGCGATCCGAAGCTTGCCTGGATCGCCGAACGCACGCAGCTCGAGCGGGCGAACCGGCGCATCGCCGCCGGCGGACAATGCTGGCAGCGCACCGTCGACACCTATGCGAGGGGAGGGTGATGGAAAAGCTTCATCAGGACGTCGGCGAGATCAAAGGCAAGCTGGACTCGCTGATCGCGATGTACACGGATGACCGCAAGCGGCTCGACGCGGTGGAGAAGAAGGTCTGGTACGGCTCCGGCATCGCGTTCGTGCTCGCATTCCTGGCGACCAAGGTGCCGTTTTTCACGCGGTGAGGTGCGGCATGTCGCCCGCATGGAGCGAAGCGAAATGCGGGGGCGCACATGAGTAACCCCGGATTTCGCTTCGCTCCATCCGGGCTACGGACTCTGGACAAGGAACCCGTTCCTTGGATCGGCGTTGATCTCCCGAAGGAGACGAGCCGTGCAAACGACGTTCATCTGCCCGCGCACCAGTGCGGCGCTCAGCTTCGACATTCCGGCCGACGAGGCCGCGCTTCCCGTGCTGTGGTCAAAGCCCTTGAAGATCAATTGTCCGGTGTGCGGGACAATGCACACGATGGATTACAAGAACGCGTACATCACCGGCGTGATGTCGGAATTTCCCTGTATCCCGGCGGATGTGAAGGCCGCGCGCGTGCACTAGGACGCGCCTGCGGGCGCCGTTTCAAGTTTTAAAAGAACGCCGGGCCAACGACGGCCCGGCGTTCGCACCTTGGTACTTGGCTCGGCTCAGTAGCAATCATCCGCGATGACCGGCTGGCCGTACACATCGTAGCCGACGACCCGGTCTCCGCAGCCATAGCGGCCGTAATAATACGGCGCCGCCGCGAGCGCGCCGAACGCAAGGCCGCCCGCGACCGCCGGACCCCAGCCGAAACGACCGTGGCGCCATCCACCACCGCGCCAGCCACCGTGGAAGCCACCACCGTGCCAGCCACCACCATGAAAGCCATGGCCGAACCCGCGTTGAGCGCTGGCCGGGCTCGCGGCGGAAGCCGCAAGTACGATCGCGGCCGCAGC
>JBBWZU010000127.1:0-10174 GCA_039649225.1 Hyphomicrobiales bacterium
CGCGCATGCGCGTGCGGGGAGCGCGTGAAGTCGCCGTAGAGCATGCCGGGCAGCTTGATATCGTCGACGTAGTTGCCGCGCCCTTGCGTGAAGCGCACGTCCTCGACGCGCTTCCTCTTGCAGCCCGTGCCTTGGAGCTTTTCGACGCGTTCGGCCGAGGTCGGGGTCATGTCGTTCATTCTGCGGCCTCTTGGAACTGGACGCCGTTGAGCTTGGCGGCGGCGTATTGAATTGCTCTCACGATGTTCTGGTAGCCGGTGCAGCGGCAGAGGTTGCCGGCGATGCCGTGGCGGATCTCTTCTTCGCTCGGGTTTGCGTTTTCCTGCAGCAGCCGCCAGGCGCGTACGATCATGCCCGGTGTGCAGAAGCCGCATTGCAGCCCATGCATCTCGCGAAAACCTTCCTGCAAGGCGTGCAGCGTTCCGTCCGCGTTGGCCATGCCTTCGATGGTGCGGACGTCGGCGCCGTTCGCCTGGATGGCGAACACCGTGCAGGACTTCACCGACTTGCCGTCGAGATCGACCGTGCAGGCGCCGCAATGGCTGGTATCGCAGCCGATATGCGGGCCGGTGAGGTTGAGTTGCTCGCGCAGAAAGTGGATCAGCAGCTTGCGCGGCTCGACCAGCGCGCCCACCTTCGCGCCGTTCACCGTGAGCGAAACCTGGGATTTTGCCATGTCACTCTCCTCGGGCGCGTTGCGCGGCGCGGGCAAGGGCGCGCGCCAGCATCACGCCGGCCATCTTGGTGCGGTACTGCGCCGGCCCGCGCGTGTCGGTCGCCGGTGACGTGATCGCCTCGGCCGCCGCGACGGCTTTCTTCACCGTGGCGGCATCGAGTTTGGAGCCGGTCAGGATTTTCGCGGCCTCTTCGGCCCAGAGCGGCGTCTCGGCGACATTGGTCAGGCCGATCGAGACGCTTCCGACGTCACCGCCGCCGCTCATCGTCAGCACTACAGCCGCCGCGGCCGTCGCGTAGTCACCGATCTTTCGCTTGAGCTTCTGGTAGGCAAAGCCGTGCCCGGCCGGCGGCGCCGGAATGCGGATGGCGGTCAAAATTTCTCCCGGCTCCAGCGCGGTGAAATAGGCGCCCTGATAGAACTCGCGCGCCGCAATGGCCCGCTCGCCGCTCTTGCCGGTGACCTGATAGGTCGCACCGAGGCACAGCATGACGGCCGGCATGTCGTTGCCGGGGTCACCGTTCGCCACATTGCCGCCGAGCGTGCCGAGATAGCGGACCTGCGGATCGGCGATCAGCAGCGAGGTTTCGCGCAAGATCGGCAGCTTCGCGCTCAGCAAGTCCGAATGGATCAGCTCATGCTGGGTCACCATGGCACCGATTACGATGTCGGTGCCGTCCTGCCGGATGCCCTTGAGTTCAAGCCCGGCGAGGTCGACCAGATGGTCCGGCGTTGCCAGCCGCAGCTTCATCATCGGGATCAGGCTGTGCCCGCCCGCGATGGCGCGCGCGTTGTCGCCGAGATCGGCGAGCAGGGCGACCGCATCCTTTATCGAGGCCGGCCGATGGTATTGGAATGATCCAGGGATCACGTCACGTCCTCCCAGGGTTTGGCCAGCCGCGAACGCCTTCGCGGCCGGGCAGCAGCGTTTGAGAGGTCAAGTGTGGCGAGGTGTGCGCCGCAGCGACAATCGTGTGTGCACGAGGCGGCCCGATGGCGCACGAATTGCCGTCCCGCCGCACGAACTGCGTCAAGAATGCTGACGGATTACAGGGATTGCGTTGCCGGTTCGCCGGGTTTGGTCCCGATGCGCGACTTGAGCCAGCCGACGCGGCTGCGGCTGACCGGCACCGCATAGTGATCGGCCGCCGCAAGCTCGACCATGCCACTGTCGCCCGCGCGCTTCACCCGCACCACCCGTTCGATATTGACGATATGGCTGCGGTGCACGCGCACGAACCGGCTGCCGTCGAGCCGGGATTCGACGTCGCTGATCGGCAGCGGGCAAAACAGCTTCGCGGTTCCGTCGAAAATCGTCGTGTAGTGGGCGTTGGCGTGGATCGCCACGACATTTTCGACCGCGACATAATGGGTGGTGCCGTCGCGCTCAACCGGGAGATGGCGCGCGAACCGCCGCGGCGGCCCGCCTGCGCCGCCGAGCGGGCCGTAACTGGCGCGGCCGACCTCGACCTCGGCGCTGCCGATCAGCGGTGCTGCTATCGGTGCGGACGCCGCCTCGGCCTGAGCCCGGCTGCGGTCCGGCACCAAGATCAGCAGGAATACGCCCGACACGCAGAACGCCACCACGGCGACGATAATCGCCAGCAGGTCGGTGGAGAGTGCGGGCGCGTTCAGTATTGGCGTCGCGTGCGGAAACACCGTCAGCCCAGCCATTGCGGTGTAGTGCATGCCGGGCACCGCGAGGCCGAACGCGATCGCCGAGAGATAGAGCGGCGGGTGCCGGCCTTCCGCGGTCGCCAGATAGAGCGCGAGCCCGGAAGCGCCGATCGCGACCGCCATGCTGGCGGCAACGAATAGGGGCGCATGCTTCATATGCGCGCTCGCATGCAGCGCTGTCATGCCGATGTAGTGCATGGTGAAGACGCCGGCGCCCATCAGGCAGGCAGAGAGCGCCAGCCGTGTGCGCGTCGGCAGGCCGGCGCTTGCGGCGAACACCGCGGCGCCGACCACGATGACGCAGATGAGAAATGACAGCAGCGTCGGCAGCACCAGATAGTCGACCGGGAAGGGCAGCCGCGCCGCCAGCATGCCGACGAAATGCATCGACCAGATCGCGACTCCCAGCGACAGCGCGGACCCGGCGAGCAGCAGCCGCTGCCGCAGGCCCACCGCCGCGCCGACCTGCACCGCCATGCTGAGCCCGACATAGGCGCCCTGGATCGCCACCACGATCGAGAGCACCACGAGCCAGGGCTCGTGCGTCACTGGCATCGCCGCGCTCCTCCTGGCGTCGATAGCCTTACCGCGCCATACGCGCTTTGCAGGAACTATAGGCTGGATGCGCGCGAAGCTCCAGCGCGACGGTCAAGGCTGGCTAGTTGCGGCAGATCAAACGTCATCGCGGTTGGCGGCGAGAACTGCGCACAAAAAAAGACCCCGGCGAGCGGCGCCGGGGCTAAATCGACATTCGAAGGGCGGGAGGAGAAGACCCTGCGAATGAACACGACTGATTCGCAACCATAGCGCTTGCGACGCCGGCGCGATATTCGGGAAAAGTGCTTAGGCGTATCCGATTAATTCAAAACGCTGGTTTCGATGATATCGACGCCGCGGATACGGTCGACCAGGTAGATCAGCCCGCGATCGTCGATCGTCACGTCATTCGAGGACGCGCGGTCGGCGCCCTCCGGGGTATCGGGCATGAACCAGCCGACTTCCTTTGGGACGAACGGGTCCGCGAGCTCGACGAGCCGCAGCCCCTGTGCGAACCATGCAAATGGGATCACGGTACCGCGGAAACGCTCGGACGGCTGATGGCAGCCGGTCATCTGCGGTTGCGGCGAACCATCGCGGTCGAGCCCCGGCACCTGGAAGGTCGCGATCGGGAACGGCTGCGTCTCGGTCGTGATGTCGTAGATCCAGGTGAACGCGGGCGGCGAGGGGCGCAGCTTGGCCACGTCCTCGTCCGCCACCACCATGATGTCGCGGCCTTTGAGCTTCTGCGGAATGCGCAGGCATGTGTGGGTCGGGTGCGGGAAGGTCGGGCTCGAATTGAGATGCGCGATCGGCTTTGGCTTTCCCATGTCCGAGATGTCGAGAATATAGAGGCCATGATGCCAGTAGCTCACATAGAGCCGGTCACCCATGCGCAGCGGATGATGGCAGCGCGGGGTCACGCCATCGCCCCACGGATAGGCTTCGCCGCCCGCCTTCCATTGGCCGGGAATCCACCAGCGTCCGACTTCGGTCGGCTTCGCGGGATCCTTCAGGTCGAGGATCATCGTGATATTGCCGATATAGCCTTCGGCGGTCGGCGAGATATAGGCATAGCGTCCGTCGAAATCGTAGCGGTGCACGCCCTTGCCGGCGGTCATCCATTTGCTGATCAGCTTGGGCGCGCCGGGTCGTGACACGTCATAGATCGCGAGCCCGCCGCCGAAGTCCTCCGGCCCGGTTTTGCCGTTGCGCTCGTGATTGACGATCATGATACCGTTGGCGACGCGGACTTTATGCGAATGCCAGCCCTCCGGAATGTCGACGCGCGCGAGCAGGCGCGGGTTCTTTGGATCGGCGATGTCCACGATACTGGTGCCGCTCGGGTCGCGCATGTGGCCGATATAGAGCGTGGTCCCGTCGACCCAGACCTGCCCGCCGCCGGGGCAATCGATATGGGCGACCTGCTTGGTGTTCTGCGTGACGGGCACTGGCAAAATCCCGGAATGGAATGGCGAATGGCGAGAGAAGAAGCGCGCGAAGCTATCAAGTCTCCATGCGCCGTCAATTGCGCGGCGCGCATGGCACCGCTGTGCTGCCGTATCAGGCCGAGAGACGCTCGATCGTCTTGCGGTAGCGCGCCGCAATCCGGTCGCGGAGTTTGTGCCGTCCCTCGGTGACAACGGTTTCGCCGCCGACGATGACGGTCTTGATCAGCGCCGTGCCCGCAACGAACACGTAGGCATCGAGCGCCGTCGCGACGCTCCCGGAGAGATCCGGATGCGCGGGATCGAGCAGGACAAAATCGGCGCGCCGGCCGGCCTCGATCGCTCCGATTGCGCGGCCGAGGGCCTGCGCACCGCCGGCGAGCGCTTGCGCATAAAGCCGTTTGCCGGTGGACTCGCCCTCGTGTGCGACCACGTTGCGGGTGCGGTGCTTGAGGCGCTGCGCGTACTCGAGCAGGCGCAGCTCATCCGCCGCTCCGATCTGGATGTTGGAGTCGGTGCCGACGCCAAATCGCCCGTTGTTTGCCAGATAGTCCACGCCGTTGAAGATTCCGTCGCCGAGCGAGGCCTCGGTGAGCGGACACAGGCCCGCGACGGCGCCCGATTTTGCGAGGTTGCGCGTTTCGCTCTCGGTCATGTGCGTCGCGTGGATCAGGCACCAGCGGGCATCGACATCCGCATTGTCGAGGAGCCACGCGACCGGCGGCGCTCCCAGCGCGGCGATCGAGCCCTCGACCTCTTTGGTCTGTTCCGCCGCATGGATGTGGATCGGGTTGTTGCGATAGGTCTCGGTGACATAGCGTAATGCGTCCGGCGTCACGGCGCGCAGCGAATGCGGCGCAATGCCGAGGCGAGCGTCAGACAATGCCCTGACGATCTCACGCGAACGCGCGAGCAGCGCGGCATAGCGTTCCGGACCGTTGAGAAAGCGCTTTTGGCCCTCGTTCGGCGCCGCACCGCCGAAGCCGCCGTAGATATAGAGCGTCGGCAACAGCGTGAGACCGATGCCGGTTTCGCTCGCCGCCGCGGCGATCCGCGCCGCCATCTCGCCGAGATCGGCGTAAGGCTGCCCGTCGATGTCATGATGCAGATAGTGGAATTCGCCGACTGCCGTGAAGCCGGTCTCGAGCATCTGCATGTAGGCGAAAGCCGCGATCGCCTCGGCATCGTCCGGCGTCAACTGACCCAGAAAACGATACATCACCTCGCGCCAGGTCCAGAAGCTGTCATGCGCCGGCCCGCGCCGTTCGCCAAGCCCTGCCATGCCGCGCTGGAAGGCGTGGCAATGCAGGTTCGGCAGGCCGGGAACCGCGAGGCCGGCGATGCGCTGGGCGCCGTCGCGCGGCGCGTTGGGCGTGACGGTCGTGATCGCGCCGCTTGCAACATCCACGCGCACATCCGCCGTCCAGCCGGAGGGCAGCAAAGCGTGATCGAAATGGAAGGATATTTGACGCACGGTATTTTCCTTCGTCATGCCCGGCCATAGCCCGTTGAAGACGGGCGTAAACGCCCTTTTGCCCGGACATCCACGTCTTTATACACGGGCATCAAGCAAGACGTGGATGGCCGGGACAAGCCCGGCCATGACGGAAAATGAATGGCAGTACAGTTCGACACCATCTGGCTCGATGCCCGGCTGGCAACAGTCAGCCCGGACCGCCCCGGTCTTGGCGTGATCGAACGCGGCGCAGTCGCCGCAAAGGATGGCCGTATCGCGTTCGCCGGCGCAACCGCTGACCTTCCCGCCGACTGGGATGCCAGGCAGCGTGTTGCGCTCGACGGCCGTTGGATTACGCCGGGCCTGATCGATTGCCATACGCACCTGGTTTATGCGGGCGACCGCGCGCATGAATTCGAGCTGCGGCTCGCCGGCGCCTCCTACGAGGAAATCGCGCGCGCCGGCGGCGGGATCGTGTCGACCGTGAAGGCGACGCGCGCCGCCAGCGAGGATGAGCTCGTCGCACAGAGCCTGCCGCGGCTCGATGCGCTGATGGCGGAAGGCGTTACCACGATCGAGATCAAGTCCGGCTACGGGCTCGATGCCGAAACGGAGGCCCGCATGCTGCGCGCGGCGCGCCGGCTCGGCCGCGAACGCGACATCAATGTGGTAACGACGTTTCTCGGCGCGCACGCGATGCCGCCGGAATCGAACGACAAGGACCGCTACATCGATCATGTCTGCGACATGATCCCGGCGCTGGTGCGCGACAGGCTCGTGGACGCGATCGATGCGTTCTGCGAAGGCATCGCGTTTTCGCCGGAACAGACCGCGCGCGTATTTGCCGCCGCGAAGGCGGCAGGCTTGCGCGTGAAGCTGCATGCCGACCAGTTGTCCAACCTGCACGGCGCGCGCCTTGCCGCCGAACACAACGCGCTGTCGGCCGATCATCTGGAATACACCGATGAGGAGGGGGCCGCCGCGATGGCGCGAGCCGGTACGGTCGCGGTGCTGCTGCCCGGCGCGTTCTATGTGCTGCGCGAGAAGCAATTGCCGCCGGTCGATGCGTTCCGCAAGCACAGCGTGCCGATCGCGATCGCGACCGACAGCAATCCCGGCACTTCGCCGATCACATCGCTGCTCATGACCATGAACATGGCGGCGACGCTGTTTCGTCTGACCGTCGATGAGTGTATCGCGGGTGTGACGCGCAATGCGGCGAGGGCGCTCGGGCGTCAGGACATCGGCACGCTCGAACCAGGAAAACACTGCGATCTTGCGATCTGGAACGTCGAGCGCCCGGCCGAACTCGTCTATCGCATCGGCTTCAATCCGCTGCATGCGCGCGTGCGGAGTGGCCGATGATTTTGACGCCCGGCAAAGTCCCACTGGCAAGCTGGCGCGCCATCGCGCGCGGCGAGACCTTCACTCTCGATCCCGCCGCGATGCCGGCGATTGCTGCGAGTGCGGCCGCCGTTGAGGCGATTGTTGCGGCGGGCGCGCCGGTCTACGGCATCAATACCGGGTTTGGAAAGCTCGCAAACGTCCGCATCGCGCCGGACGAGCTTGGGCAGCTTCAGCGCAACATCGTGCTCTCGCATGCGGCCGGCGTCGGAGCGCCGATGAGCAAGGCCAATGTGCGCCTGATGATCGCGCTGAAGCTTGCGAGCCTCGGGCGTGGTGCCTCCGGCGTGCGGCCGGAGACCCTCGCATTCATGCAAGCCATGCTGGATCGCGGTGTGCTCTCGGTTGTGCCGCGCCAGGGCTCGGTCGGCGCGTCCGGCGATCTTGCCCCGCTCGCGCACATGACCGCCGCGATGATCGGCATCGGTGAAGCCTATCTCGGCGATGAACGCATGCCCGCCGATGCGGCACTGATGCACGCAGGGCTGCAGCCGCTTGTACTTGGCCCGAAGGAAGGCCTCGCACTGCTCAACGGCACGCAATTCTCCACTGCCGAGGCGTTGAGCGCGCTGTTCGCGCTCGAGCGCGTGTTTCAGGCGGCCCTCATCACCGGCGCGCTCGCCACCGATGCGGCGAAGGGCTCCGACACGCCGTTCGATCCGCGCATCCATGCGCTGCGCGGCCATCGCGGACAGATCGAGGTGGCGCAGGCGCTGCGTGAACTGATGAAAGGGAGCCGCATCCGCGCCTCGCATCTGACCAATGATGACCGCGTGCAGGATCCTTACTGCCTGCGTTGCCAACCGCAGGTGATGGGCGCGGCACTCGACGTGCTGCGCAATGTTGCGGCAACGCTGGAGACCGAAGCCAATGGCGTCTCGGACAATCCGCTGATCTTCACGGATACGCAGGAAGCACTCTCCGGCGGCAATTTTCACGCCGAACCGGTGGCGCTCGCGGCCGACACCCTCGCGCTTGCGGCTTGCGAGATCGGCTCGCTCGCCGAGCGGCGCATCGCGATGCTGGTCGATCCCGCGCTGTCGGGCCTGCCAGCGTTCCTCACCCCGAAGCCCGGGCTGAATTCCGGCTTCATGCTGGCGCAGGTGACGGCTGCGGCGCTCGTGTCCGAGAACAAGCAGCGCGCCTATCCGGCCAGCGTCGATTCCATTCCAACCTCCGCCAACCAGGAAGATCACGTCTCGATGGCGGCGCATGCGGCGTGTCGCCTGGCCGATATGGCGGAGAATGCCGCAAATATCGTCGCGATCGAGCTGCTCGCCGCCGCGCAAGGCTGCGATTTCCATGCGCCGATGCAATCCAGCGCGCCGCTGGAGCGCGCGCGCGCCGCGTTGCGCGGGCGTGTGCCGCATCTGCAGGACGACCGATTTCTTGCGCCCGATATCGCGGCCGCCGCCGATCTCGTGCGTTCCGGCGCGCTCGTCGCCGCGACCGACGCCGCATTGCCCGAATTGTAAGGAGACCCCATGGCCACCCGCCTCGACAACAGCCGCGTCATCCGTTCGCCCCATGGCACGGACATCAGCGCGAAAAGCTGGCTCACCGAAGCGCCGCTGCGCATGCTGATGAACAATCTCGACCCGGAGGTGGCCGAGAAACCGCACGAACTTGTCGTCTATGGCGGCATCGGCCGCGCGGCGCGCGATTGGGAAAGCTATGATCGCATCGTCACGTCGCTGCGCGCGCTCGAAGCCGACGAGACGCTCTGCGTGCAGTCCGGCAAGCCGGTCGGCATCTTTCGCACTCATGCCGATGCACCGCGTGTGCTGATCGCGAATTCCAACATCGTGCCGCATTGGGCGACGCTGGACAAATTCCGCGAGCTCGATCGCCTCGGGCTCATGATGTATGGGCAGATGACCGCGGGCTCGTGGATTTATATCGGCAGCCAGGGGATCGTGCAGGGCACTTACGAGACCTTCGCCGAGCTCGGGCGACGCCACTATGGCGGATCGCTGGCCGGCCGCTGGATATTGACTGCGGGCCTCGGCGGCATGGGCGGCGCGCAGCCGCTCGCCGCCACTATGGCGGGCGCCTCGATGCTGGCGATCGAGTGCCAGCCGTCGCGCATCGAGATGCGGCTCAAGACCGGCTATCTCGACATGCAGGCGGCTTCGCTCGACGAGGCGCTGACTATGATCGCGCGCGCCTCCCAGGACAAGAAAGCGTTGTCGGTCGGTGTCCTCGGCAACGCCGCCGAAATACTGCCCGAGCTCGTGCGGCGCGGCGTGAAGCCGGATGCCGTGACCGACCAGACGTCGGCGCATGATCCGATCAACGGCTATTTGCCGGCCGGCTGGACACTAGCCGAATGGCAGGATCGCCGGGAGCGCGATCCGAAAGGCGTCGAGCGCGCCGCCAAGGAGTCGATGGCGGCGCATGTGCGCGCGATGCTGGATTTCTGGCGGGCCGGCGTGCCGACGCTCGACTACGGCAACAACATCCGCCAGATGGCGCAGGAGATGGGCGTTGCCGATGCGTTCGAGTTTCCGGGTTTCGTGCCGGCCTACATCCGTCCGCTGTTCTGCCGCGGCGTCGGGCCGTTCCGCTGGGCCGCACTGTCCGGCGACCCCGAGGATATTTATCGCACTGACGAACGCGTCAAGGAACTGATGCCGCACGATAAGCACCTGCACAACTGGCTTGATATGGCCAAGGCGCGCATCAAGTTTCAGGGATTGCCGGCGCGCATCTGCTGGGTGGGTTTGGGCGACCGCCATCGGCTGGGCCTCGCGTTCAACGAGATGGTGGCGCGCGGCGAGGTGAAAGCGCCGATCGTGATCGGGCGCGATCACCTCGACTCAGGCTCGGTCGCAAGCCCGAACCGCGAGACCGAGGCGATGAAGGACGGCTCGGACGCGGTATCCGATTGGCCGCTGATCAATGCGCTGCTCAATTGCGCCAGCGGCGCCACCTGGGTGTCGTTCCACCATGGCGGCGGCGTCGGCATCGGCTATT
>JBBWZU010000158.1:0-48926 GCA_039649225.1 Hyphomicrobiales bacterium
GGCCTTCGCTCGCTCCTTTATTGGGTTGGGATCTTCGCGGCCTTCACCAGCGCGATATTCGCCGCGACATCGTCGCGGACGAATGCCGCGAACTGAGCCTGGCTGAACGGCATCGGCTCGACGCCAAGCGTTGCGAGCCGCTCCAGCACGGCCGGTACTGCAAGCGCCTTGGTGATCTCGCCGTGAAGCCTGTCGACGATCGCGGGCGGCGTTTTCGCCGGCAGATAGACGCCGCTGAAGAACGGATAGACCGAATCCGCCGGCAGGCCGGCTTCGATCGTGGTCGGCACGTTGGGGAGTTGTGCCACGCGCTTGTGCGCGCTGACTGCAAGCGCCACCAGCGTTCCTTGTTGAATTTGCGGCAGTGTCGTCGCGGTAAGCTGCACGCTGAAATCAGATCGTCCGGCGATGACGTCGGTGACAGCTTCGGCCGCGCCCTTGAACGGGATGTGCTGCGCTTCGAAGCCGGCGCTGGCGCGCAGCCGTTCGGCGCCGAAGTGCGATGATGATCCGATGCCGGCCGAGGAATAATTCAGCGCGCCCGGATTGGCTTTTGCGGCGGCGATTAGGTCGCCGAGCGTCTTGTAGCCCTTGGCGGGGGACGACACGATCACGAGTGGTTGCTGTCCGAGCGAGATTACCGGGACGAAATCGTTCAGCGTGTCATAGGGCAGCCTGGAATAAAGCGCCTGCGCGGACGTGAACGCGCCGTAGACCAGCACGGTGTAGCCGTCCGGTGCCGACTTTGCGACCGTATTGGCGCCGATCGTGCCACCGGCGCCCGGACGGTTTTCCACCACGACGGTTTGCCCGATCTGGCGGCCGACCTGCTCCATCACGACGCGCGAGATGATGTCGCTTGCGCTTCCCGCGCCGAGCGGCACCACGACCGTGATGTTTCTGTTTGGCCAATCCTGGGCCGATGCCAAGTTGGCGAATGCCGCGGGTGCAGCCATGAGAGCGGCGGCCAAGCCCAGCTTGCACAGATATCGCATCGGCGTTTCCCAGTGGTCGTTTCACGCGACTTTACCCGCCTCGCCGCGTCGCGGCAATTCCGGCGCGAGAGCCTGAAGCCTTACAAACGGTTGATCCTGGCGATGCGCCGTGTCACCTCGGCGGGCGTTTCATTGTCGGCCTTGGTTTTGAGCGCGAATGCCTTTTGCCCGGCTGGCCGCGCAAGACAGCGCGTGAGCCAGGCATTGAGATTCGGCACTGCCGACAAGTCCATTTCGATCGCGCGGCTGATCACGGCGGCGACGTTGAGATCCGCCACGGTAAATTCATCGCCGAGCAAGTAAGGTTGCTTGGCAACCGCGGCGTCGAGCACGCGGAACGGCGCCGCCACGACTTTCAGCGCCTCATCGCGCTTGGCGGCATCGCGCTCGTCGACCGGCAGGCGGATCGCATGCAGCGACCAGATATTGACGCCGCGATCCACCTCGTTGAGCGCCCACATGCTCCACTGCCAGGTCCGGGCTTCGCCTTCGAGCGTGCCGGGATAGAGCTTTCCGTTCGAATGCTTCTTGGCGAGGTAGAGCGTGATCGCCAAGGACTCGAACAGCACGAAGCCGTTGTCTTCGATGAAGGGAAGGCGGCCGTTCGGATTGATGGCGCGAAACTGCGGCGCGCCCGCGCCGGCATCGCCGATCTCGATCGGCAGGTGCTCGTATTCAAGGCCGACTTCGTTCGCCACCCAGAGCGCGCGGAATGCGCGGGTGCGGGCTATGCCGTAAATGCGTAGATCCGACACCTAGTGCTCCTTTTGATTCCGACGTTCGCAACAGAGTGTGCCGGGATATGATGCGAACGTCGGAAATGGCGCACTAATTAGCTGGTCGCGCGGCCGCGCGTCATCAAATCCTGATCTTGGCGTCGGTGATGATCTGCTTGAACATCGCCACTTCCTTGGTGACGCGCGCCATGTGACCCTTGCCGGTGCGCGCCGTGACGTCGAAGCCCGCCTCGGTGAGTTTCTTCCTGGTGTCGGGCTTGGCGAGGATCGCGAGCGCGTGCTTCTCCAGAAAGGCGACGTATTCCGGCGGCGTCTTGGCCGGCGCCATCAGCGCCGTGTAGGTGTCGAACACGAAATCCTTGTATCCCGATTCCACCATGGTCGGGATATCCGGCAGGTCGTGCCAGCGCTTCTCGCCGGTGACCGCGAGCCCCTTGATGTTGCCGGCCTTGATCTGCGGGTGCGCCGGTGCCAGCACGCCGGAGGAGAGCTGCACCGTATTCGAGAGCAGTGCCTTGAGGGCGTCGCCGCCGCCCGCATAGATGATGGTCGCCATCCCCTGAAGCCCTTCGCGCAGCTTCAGCACCTCGGCCTGGAGCTGTGGCGTGGTGCCGACCGGTGGCGTCGAGACATTGAATTTCTCGGGCGCCTTCTTTGCCATCGCGACGAATTCCTTCATCGTCTTGGCCGGCGAGTCGGGGCTGACCGCAAACACATGCGGGGACACCGCAAGCTCGCAGACTGCCGAGAAATCCTTGAACGGATCGTAGGGCAGCGTTGGATAGAGCCCGGGATTGACCGAATAGGCACTGGTCGAGAGCAGGATCGTATAGCCATCCGCGTCGGCGCGCGCGACCGTGCCCATGCCGATATTGCCGCCGGCGCCGCCTTTGTTCTCGACGATGAACGTGCCGCCGGTCGCCTGCTGCAATTCGGCCGCCATGATGCGGGCGATGATGTCGGAGGGGCCGCCCGCCGTGTTGGCGACCACGATACGGACCGGACGGTCCGGAAATGCCGCAAGCGCCGAGCTGACGTTAAGTACGGCGGGCGCCGCAATGCCGGCCGCGATCGCAGCGGCCGCCTTGATGACGCGACGCCGCGATAAAGCCGGTCCCGTGGAGAGGGATTGGGTCATGACGATCCTATGAATTGCGAAGGGGGTTGAAATGGCTGTTGCGCTTGACGCAAAACAACCTAGCAATCGAACGCGATCGGGAGGAAGAGGGCCTTCCCATTGGTAAAGTCGGCGCGTGACGCCTGATGCGGAAAGAACGGTCTGCCATCATGGGACTCTTACTCAATTCCACCACAATCAAGGTCGAGCGTTCTCTCTAAGGTCGAACGTTCGTGCTAAAGTGAAAACAGAAACTATGGAGGAATTGCGGCTCTTGAGTATGTCGGCGCGTTAAGGGGGCGCGATTGTCGGTATCGCGACGAGTGGATGGGGCGGTGCTTTAGGACTTTCGGCGATTTGATGCATCAGCGTTGAGCGCCTGAGAGATCAACGAAATCCGGCTTCCCTGACAATTGCGTCGAACGCGAGAGCCTGTGGCGCCGCAACGCGCCGAGGGCGAAATCTGCTTGCGCCGATTGCTGCCCGCAAAGCCGCCACACCAAATGCGATCGAGGCAAGCTCGCAATCGAAGCCAGTCAACAAGGGTCAGTGAATTGAAACCTATGAAGCCAACCGAGGCTAAAATGCCGCAATTTGTATTGGCGCTTCTCGTTCTGCTCGTCACCGCGCCGAATGTCTGGGCCCAGGTCGCTGCGCCGGCGCTGCCATCCGAGGTCGCAACGGGTCTCTCCCCGATCCAGCTTGCGCAGGCACAGCCCCAGGTCCAAGCGCAACGCCGCGCCGGTCCGAACACGCCGCTGTCCTATTCGGCGATGAAGGACAAATACAACAAGTGGACGATCGGCCTGGCCGCCGGGCTCTACGAAGGCGCCGGCACCCGCATGGCCTCCGAGCTGGCGAAGGCGCTGGAGGACGACGAAAACATGCGCGTTCTCCCGCTGCTGACCAAGGGACTGTTCGGCAACGTTTACGATCTGCTCTACCTCAAGGGTATCGACATCGCGATCGTCAACGGCGACATCCTCGAGCACTTCAAGACCTCCGAGGAAACCGGTATCGCCACCCAGCGGATCAACTACATCGCCAATCTCTATGTCGGTGAGGTCCACATCCTGGTCCGTCCGGAGATCAATTCGATCCAGGATCTTGCCGGCAAGGTGGTGAACTTCAACGTCAAGTCCTCGGCGACCGGCTTCACCGGCCCGATCATTTTCGACCGCCTCGGGATCAAGGTCATTCCCAATTTCGATCCCCACCTCAAGGCGGTTGCCGAAATGACGACGAGCCCCAACGTCGCGGCGGTCGCGTTCGTCTCGTCAAAGCCGCTGTCGCAATTCCAAAAGACCTTCCCGCCCGGATTCAAGTTCATTCCCATTCCCTATAACAGCAAGCTCAGCGACCTGTATTTGCCGTCCGACCTGACCTCAAAGGACTATCCGGGCCTTGTCCCTGAGGGCCGGCCGGTGCAAACGGTGGCGGTGCCGACCGTTCTGGCAGCCTACGACTGGCCGAAGGACAACGATCGCCATCGCCGCATGGTGCGCTTCATCGACGCGCTGTTCGAGCGGCTACCATCGCTGCAGAGCACCGCCGGCAATCACCCGAAATGGAAAGAGATGAGCCTGTCCGGGACGGTGCCGGGCTGGAAGCGCTTTCCGCCGATGCAACAAAAGATCGAGGCCGCGCAGGCCGCGGCGGCGAGCCAGCCGCCGGGTGGTTTGATGCCGGTGCGCACCGGCGACTCCGCCACCGACATCGATATGGCGCGCCAGGTCGCGCGCAAGATGTCCAACGATCCGAAGGAGCAGGAACGGATCATCAAAGACTTCATGGAATGGACCAAGACGCGTCGATAAGAAGACGCGCCGATAAAAGGACGTGGCCTGACCGGCGCGCGGGGCCGGTCGGGGCCTGTGCCTGAGGAATGGGCATTGAACCGGACGTTGAACGGCGACGGCAATATCTGCCGAATATTGCCGATGATCCTCCAAGGCTCGCCATAAGGGGTTTCGGCGCGCTATGGCCTCACCTCGGGGTGATCAAACGGGCTCGCGTTTAATGTCAAACGCCGCCAGATGCGCCTCGATATCGTCCGGATCGAAGGCCGGCCCTGCGAACGCGCCGATGCCGTCGCGGGGCTCGGCGGGGGAAGACGCATCGGATGTGCCGAGCGCTGCATCGTAAAGGTCCGGCCGGCACACCGCCTTGGCGAGCTTGAGCATGTCGGCCGCCAGCGGCGCCTGGCCCCAGCGCACCATCTGGGCATAGAGCCAAGCCGCTTGGCGCGGATCGGGGCGCGCCGCGCCCTCGCGGCCGACCAGCAGATAGCGTGGGTCATCACGATAGGTGCCGTCAGGCGAAACCTTCAGGTGTCCGTCGAGCGTGCGTCGGATGACGTCCGCGGCGACGCCGATGCGATTGGGTGCGGCGAGCAGGGCTGCGACCTCGTCGCGGTTCTCCACGATCTCGACGAAATCCGCCGCGCGGCGATGCGCGCGGATGAGCCGCATCAGCATGTCCGGATTGTCATCCGCCCACCGCTGGCGCACGCCGAGAAACTTCTCGGCGGCGCGCGCGAAAATCTCCGACACGAAATGCAGGATGTGGCCGATGCCGAGATCGACCGCAACCGAATTCCAGGGTGCGCCGACGCAGAACGCGTCGACATGCTTGTTCTGCAGACTTTCCACCATGTAGGGCGGCGGCAGCACCACCATGCGGATGTCTTCATCCGGATCGACGCCGCCAGCCGCCATCCAGAAGCGCAAATGATAATTGTGCGTGGAGAACGGGAAGGTCATGCCGAACGTCAACGGCTCCTCGCCTTGGGTCTTGCGCGCCGCGATCACGCGGGCGAGCGCGCGTGCCGATACCATCGGATCGCTGATGTCGCCCTCGGCCGCGCCGGCAATCGCCGCGTGCAGCGCGGGCGAGACCGTAATGGCATTGCCGTTCACCGCCAAGCCAAACGGAGCGATGATTGGCACCTTGACATGACCTAAGCCCAGGCTCGATGCGATGGCGACGGGCGCGATCAGATGCGCGGCATCGAACAGGCCGATATTGAGCTTGTCGCGGATATTCGACCACGAGACTTCCCGCACCAACTCGACGTCGAGGCCTTCCTGCGCCGTGAAGCTCTTGTCGACTGCGACAAGCAGCGCCGTGGCGTCCGCGAGCGGGATGAATCCGATGCGCAGCTTCTCGCCGGTCATTTGAACATCTCCGACGCGATGATCACGGATTGCGCCACTTCGGCGATCTTCTTCTTCTCGTTCATCGCGGTCTTGCGTAACAGCGCGTAGGCATCCTCCTCCGACATATTCTTCGCCTTCATCAGGATGCCTTTGGCGCGATCGATCACCTTGCGCTCCTCGAGCGCGCTCTTGGCGCGGTCGAGCTCGTCCTGCAGGCGCGAGAAGGCGTTAAAGCGCGAGATGCACAGATCCAGAATGGTCTTGATGCGATCCTTCTGCAGATTGCCGACGATGTAGGCCGACACGCCGGCATCGACCGAAGCCTGGATTGAGGCCGTGTCGCTCTGGTCGACGAACATCGCGACCGGTCGCTTCACCGCGCGGCTCATCTGGAACATCTGTTCCAGCTCATCGCGGCTCGGATTTTCCAGATCGATCAGGATGACATCGGGATCGATCGCATAGATGCGCGCAAGGAGCCCGGTGCGATTCTCGATGCGCGCAACATTGACGTGGCCGGCCTCGCGCAAGCCATCCTCCAGGATGGCGGCCCGGATCGGGTTCTCGTCGACGATGACAATCTTGAGCTGGGGATCCATCAGGTCACGGGCACGAGACGAGGACCCGTGACCCTAACGGGAATTGTGCAGTGCGGGAAGGGCGCCTGGTGCACACGAATGGCGCGCTTCGCCGCAGGGTATCTCCAGGTCAGCGATACTTGCGGTGGCGGGGCGGGGGCTCTTCGGAGACAAAGCGCGGGTTGGGCGCGCAATAACCGCCCGCGCCGACCCGGGTCGCGTTGCAGGCCGCCAGCGAGGGATAGCCGCAATTGGTGTAGTTGCGGTCGTACAGGCAGTACGGACCCTGCCGGTCGAATCCCCATCCCCAGCCGCCGAGCAAGGTAGAAGCGGCAAGCGCCGCAACGATCGTCAGCATCCGCATCATGGTCTCATCGCCTCATGGTGTAGCGGCCCCGGCAGCTTCATGAGCATGAGTTTGCGGCGAGGACAAGGGGCGCTTGCGGTCCGCGAAAGATGCATTACCGCACGCGCCCAACTCGGCGAGGCGCTTATCTTGCGCCGCCAATGGCAGTTCGTCGCCTGGCTATGCCAAGAAGGCGAGACGAGTCACGGCCGCGCTTCCGGCCGCGGCGCTTCGCTCCGGGCCGGCGCGGTGATCTCGATCGCGTGCCCCTCGCGCAGGGCGAGGCTTGCGGCGGCGGCCGTTGCCTCAAAAGCCGCCTCCTGCGTCTCATAGGGACCGACCGTACTGCCGTCATGATCGACACCCCAGCCGCTTTGGAAAGGAATGATCTTGTATATCGCGGAACCCATTGCGCTCTCCGTGTCGGTTTCATTCGAAAACGAGAACGAAGCCGACAAAGTTCCAAGCGACGGCGGTTCAGGGCACGAGATTATTCACCTTTGCGACCCACGCCCGCACCTCAGGCATGATCTCGGGCAATAGCGCGCGCACCTCTTCGCGCGTCATGCCGGCGCGCACACGCGGATGATAGAGGATGTTGAGAATGTATTGGTCGTAGACGTCGAAGAAACCCATCTGCACATCGTCGTTGAACATGGTCCATCGCACTGAGGCGGTGTCGTTGACCGGCCCCATCGACTGCAGCAATTCCTCGTAGACGCAATCATAGAAAATGAAATCGCCCCGATCGGCTACCAGATGCACGTCGGAGTGCGTAATGCGGTACTCGGCATCTTTAGCAAAGCCCGACAGGCACTGCGGGTCGAGCGACGTCTGGATCTTGGCTGTGCGCTCGCGTCCGTAGGCCTTGCGCAGCGCCGGATAGAAATCGTGCTCGCGCAAGAGCTGCACGATGGTGGTGGCGGCCTTGCGGTCCTGCGTCATCGCGATATCGAGATTGGCAATGCGCGTCTTGATGTCGGCGACGACGGCCGCGACTTGTGCGCTGCGGTCCGGCTTTGCGCGGTTCTCCACGTAGACGCGCACCGGCTTGTCGTATTTGCGGATGCGCTCGGCGCGGCCGGCGAACTCCAGTTCCGCGCCGAACGCGGTCTTGAAGAAGCCGTCGAAGATCTCGGCGTCGGTGAAGGTCTTGCGCTCGGCGGCGCGGCGCTTGGTGATTTCGCGATCTTCGGCATGAACGAGAGGCGCTGTAACAGCGCCGATCAAGCCAACCAGCAGAAGAAATGCAGCGCGCCGCCGCAAGGCGTTAAGTCGCCGAGGAAAGGCGTGACGAACGCGCCTGCAGCGCGCGGATACGGTCGGCGAGACTGCCCTTGTCGTCGCCGTTGGTGTTGGCGGGCGTGACGCTCGGCTTTGCGGCGCCATTCGCGCCGTTCGATGCATGCTCGGCGGCAAGGATGGTATCGATTTCCGAGCCCGGCCCCTCCAGCACGGAGGTCAAGCGGGCGACTTCGGCCGCGACGTCGTTGATGCGCTCGCGCAAGAGCGCATTCTCGACCCGCTCGGAGGCCCAGGTCGCTTCCGCCTCGCGCTTCATCGCGGACAATTCGCGCTGCAGCTTGGAGCGGTCCTCGCGCGCGCGTTCCAACTGGCTCTCGGCCATCTGCTTTTCGGCGCGCAGCGCCTCGGTCGCGGTGCCGTTACGGCGCTCGATGGTGCCGAGCTCCTGGCGCAGGTCGGCCTCGATGCGGCGCGCCGACTCAAGGTCGATACGCAATTGGTCGCGTTCGCGCTCGCGGTCGGCGAGCACGCGCGACTGCTCGGTGAGGCGCAGTTCCATGTCGGCGATGCGGCGCCCCATGATCTCGGCCTCAGTGGTTTGCGTCGCAAGCTGGCGTTCCAGGCCGCCGATGCGCGTTCCGAGATTGGCGACGTTGCCGCGCTCCTCGGCGAGTTCCTTGGTGGCCTTTTCGCCGGCTTCCTTCTCGCGCGCGTAGCGTTCCGACGTTTCCTTGACCTCTTTGCCGAGGCCAGCGACCTGGTCCTTGAGGTTTTCCACCTGGGTCTTGAGCGACACGATCTCGATACGCTGGCTGTCCGACGTCGCGCTCGTCTCGGTGAGCTGCGCGGTATATTTGCCGAGCTCGGATTCCTTGTCCGCCAGCGTGCGCTCGGTCTCGCGCAATGCGCCGGTCTTGACCGCAAGCTCGTCCTCGGTCGCGCGCAGTTGGTCCTTGATACCGCGGTCGCGCGCTTCGAGCGCGAAGATGGTCGCGGCTTTTTCGCCCAGTTCCATCTTGAGGCGGTTGATGACATCGTTCTTCTTGCCGAGGTCGGCAAGCTGGCCGGTGCTTTTGTTCTTGAGCTGTTCGACGCTCATTTCGAGCCGCCGCGTCGACATCGCGAATTCGGCGCGCAACTGGTCCTTGTCGGCCTGAATTTCCGCCATCGAGAGCGGTGTCGCGGCCTCGAGCCGGCGCACGGTCAGGCGCACGGCACGGCCGTGCACGAACGGCACGATGATAAGCCCGATCAGGGCTGCGGCCAGAAAGCCGAGCCCGAAATACATGATCGGTTCGATCATGAAAGCCTCCGGCCCCGTCCGCATGGGGCCTTGTCACAATGCCACGCGCCGCACGTTAACTCCAGCGCGCGCATGGATTAACCTAAACCGGCGAACGGGTCGGGATGATGACGAGAGACGTGCGCGATGATCAGAATGGATTCCAGGTCGCACTCGGGGTGAATTTGAGATAGCCGACATTGGCGCCGAGCCGCAGGCCGACGCCGGAGCGGATCGGCACCACCACGATGTTACCCGAGGTGAGAGCCGTCATGCCGACGCCGCCGACGAGGTAGGCCGATCCATCGATACCGGCGAAGCGCTGGTAGATCGCCTTGGTGGCCGGCAAGCTATAGATCAGCATCATGGTGCGTGCGCCTTCGCCGCCGATATCCCAGCCGAGCGTCGGTCCCTGCCAATACACCCGCAGGTCGCCCGCGTTCTTGGTGTAGAGCGAGCCCTCGCCGTAGCGCAGCCCGCCGATGAACGCGCCGCCGCCCTCCTGGCCGAGGATGTAGCCGTTGGGCTGCCCCCATTGCGAGAACGCCCGCTCGACCACGCTCGCCAGCCCGCGCGAGACGCCGCCGAAGAATCGATGTCCGGTGTCGAGAATCTCGTTCGAGGAATAACGTTCAGGCGACTGAGCGAACGCAGGAACTGCGGGCGATACAATCAGCAAGGCCAGCAGAAGGGCATTTCGGAGAGCGCGCATGGATGCTCCAGGCGTTATGGCTTAACGCGTTGCACACGAGGATGCCGCATAGTGGCGGCCGAACAGGCCCCGAATCAGGCAACATTTAGCACGAACTATGACCTCAGCAGCCAGCCCAAGAAAGGTCGTCAAGCGCTGTGGCGGGCCGCGTAGCGCGATGCTGGCCGCGGTGCTGTCCGCCCTGCTGATTGCCGGTCCTGGTTCCGTTGCGCGCGTGGCCGCCGCCGAGCGGGTCGTGGCCGACCGGCACACCGGGCTTGCCATTTACGGGATCGATCCGGTCGCCTTCTATACCAAAAGGAAACCGGCGAAGGGCCGGGAGGAATTCGAGCTTCGCCATGCCGGGGCGATCTGGCGTTTCGAGAATGAAGGCAATCGCGCCGCCTTCATCAAGGACCCGGCGGTCTATATGCCGCGCTACGGTGGCTACGATCCGATCGGCGTCGCACGCGGGGTCGCAACGCCGGGCTACGCGACATTGTGGAGCGTGGTCGAGAGCAGGCTGTTTCTTTTCTACACCGCCGAGGCGCAGAAGCTCTTTCTGGCCGATCCCGGTGCGGCGGTCGCAGCGGCCGATGCGCGCTGGCCCGATGTGATGAAAGACTTGCCGGAATAGTACGTTACGTCGCGAACCGCCGCGCCGCCGCGGGATCGCCCCAGGCGATGAAGCCCGGAATGCGGAAATCCTCGCGCAATCGGCCAAATCGCAATGGGGCGCCATCCGGCGTCACGACCGTACCGCCGGCTGCCGCCACGACCGCGTAGCCTGCGGCCACATCCCATTCGCAGGTCGGCGCAAGGCGCGGATAGACATCGACCGCGCCCTCGGCGACCCGGCAGAACTTGAGCGCCGAGCCGTATTCCACCGGCCTGACCGGGGCGATGCGTTCGAGGAAGGCCGCACTGGCGGCGTCGTAGTGACTGCGGCTGATGGCCGCGAGCCGCTCGTCCGCCGGCCACGCGCGGGTGTGGATCGCGGCGGCGTTGCGCGCGTCCGTATCCCCCGGCGAAAAGCTCAGGCGCTCGGCGCCGTGGCCGATCGCCCCGCGCCAGATCAGACCGAGCGCGGGCGCCGCCACCACGCCGACGGCCGGGGTCCCGTCGCGCACCAGGGCGATGTTCACGGTGTATTCGAGGCGGCCGGCAAGGAATTCCGCCGTTCCATCCAGCGGATCGACCAGCAAGAATTCGCCCGGGGCTTGACCCTGCCACTGGCAGGCAGCCTCCTCCGAGGCGATCGGGACGTCGGGCAGGAGACGGGTGAGCGCTTGCAGGATCGCGGCCTGGGCCGCCTCGTCAGCCAGCGTTATCGGCGACGTATCGGCCTTGTGGCGCGTGCCGGCATGGCGGAAATCCACCTTCAGGATTGCCGCGCAGGCGTTGAGCGCAATGACGGTGAGGCTCTCGGCAAGCCGGGCGTCGGCGGTTTTCTCTGGCGTTGGGCGGTCTTGCACGGGGGGCTTTTCTCGGGTCGCCGCTTCTCGCTGGGACTTGATTCGGTCGCTTCGCTTGGCAGGGGCTTCGAGAGCGGTGTATCACACCGGCCGCCAACCTGATTCAACTGCCGAGTCGTGCCTTTCGCCGCGCGTCCCACCCGGAGACCCTATCATGTCGGCCACCGTGACCCTCGAAGGCCTCGATCTTGCGGCGCTTCTGTGCTCGCGCGTCTGCCACGACCTCATCAGCCCGGTCGGGGCGGTGGTCAACGGTATCGAGGTCATGGAGGACGATGCCGACGAGCAGACCAAGGCCTTCGCGGTCGAGCTGATCAAAAAGAGTGCCAACACCGCCTCCAAGCGATTGCAGTTCTGTCGGATTGCGTTCGGCGCCGCGGGTTCCGCCGGCGCGTCGATTGACACTGGCGATGCCGAGGGCGTCGCGCGCGGCATGATGGAAGACGACAAACTCAAGCTGACCTGGAGCCTGCCGCGTGTGCTGCTGCCGAAAAACCGGGTCAAGCTCCTTCTCAACATGCTCCTGCTGGCGTCGGGCACCATCCCGCGCGGCGGAAACCTTGCCATCGAGGCGATCGGCGAGGGCGATGCCATGGGCTTCAAGATCACCTCGACCGGCATGAATGCCCGGATCGCCCCCGCGGTGCCGGCCCTGATCGCGGGCGACAATGGCGGCAATCCGATCGATGCCCATGCGATCCAGCCGTTCTATACCGGGCTGCTGGCGCGCACCTGCGGAATGACGGTCGCGCTTGCGCCCGAAGGGGAAACGATCGTTCTCACCGCGAAATAACCGGCCGGCAGGATGCATCGCGCCCGGGCGCCAAGACGTATTGGCGCGATAGAATCGATTGTGAATCCAGTGGAATCCGTGCCTCCGTAGAAATGCGTGCGGCATTTCTTTTCCCTGTCCGGCGGCTTTACGGCAACTAATCCTTAAGCGATTTGGCAACACACTGTTGATGTTCCCGAAAGGCAGCAGCCGTTCCGGCTGCGTCTGGCGACGAAGGTCATTGCGCAATGGACGACCTGCTCCGCGAATTCCTCACCGAGACGAACGAAAGCCTCGACACCGTCGACGTCGAGCTCGTGCGCTTCGAGCAGGAACCAAACAACGCGAAGATCCTCGATAACATCTTCCGCCTGGTTCATACGATCAAAGGCACCTGCGGATTCCTCGGACTTCCGCGCCTGGAAGCGCTCGCGCATGCCGCTGAGACGCTGATGGGTAAATTCCGCGATGGCATGCCGGTTACCGGCGAGGCCGTCACGCTCATTTTGTCGACCATCGATCGCCTGAAGGAAGTGCTCGGCGGTCTGGAGCAGAATGAAGCCGAGCCTGAAGGGACCGACACCGATCTGATCGGACAGCTTGAGCGCATGGCGATGGCCGGCGCCGCTCCGTCTGCAGCCGCCAAGGAAGAGCCGAAGCCCGCCAAGCCCGAGCCTGCCGCGGCGCCCGCGCAAACGCTGGAGCGCGCGCTGCGCCCGGGCGAAGTCTCGCTCGACGAGCTGGAGCGTGCGTTCCGCGAAACCTCGATGGAAATGCCCGCGATCGCCGAGAAGCCCAAGGCAGCGGCGAAAGCCGAAGTGAAGGCAAAGCCCAAGGCCGAGCCCAAGCCGGTCAAGGACGAGATCGAAGACAAGGACAAGATCGCCAATCAGTCGATCCGCGTTTCAGTCGAAACGCTGGAAAACCTGATGACCATGGTCTCGGAACTGGTGCTCACGCGCAACCAGCTCCTCGAGATCGCGCGCCGGCATGAGGACTCGGAGTTCAAGGTGCCGCTGCAGCGTCTCTCCAACGTCACCGCGGAGCTGCAGGAAGGCGTCATGAAGACGCGCATGCAGCCGATCGGGAATGCCTGGCAGAAGCTGCCGCGCATCATTCGCGATCTCGCCAGCGAGCTCAACAAGGAGATCGAGCTCGAGATGCATGGCGCCGAGACGGAACTCGACCGCCAGGTGCTGGATCTGATCAAGGATCCGCTCACCCACATGGTGCGCAACTCCGCCGACCATGGGCTGGAGACGCCTGAGCAGCGGCGCGAAGCCAAGAAGCCCGAAAAGGGCACGATCCGCCTTTCCGCCTATCATGAGGGCGGGCACATCATCATCGAGATTTCCGACGACGGGCGCGGGCTCAATACCCCCAAGATCAAGCAGAAAGCGCTCGATCTTGGCCTTGCGACCGAGGCCGAACTCGAGAAGATGCCTGAGGCCGTAATCCACAAGTTCATCTTCGCGGCCGGCTTCTCCACTGCCGCGGCGGTGACCAGCGTGTCGGGCCGTGGCGTCGGCATGGACGTGGTGCGCAACAATATCGATCAGATCGGCGGCACCGTCGACGTGAAATCGGTACCGGGTGTCGGTTCGAGCTTCATGATCAAGATCCCGCTGACGCTCGCAATCGTCTCGGCGCTGATCGTCGAGGCGGGTGGCGACCGGTATGCCGTGCCGCAACTTTCCGTCGTCGAGCTTGTGCGCGCGCAGACGAATTCGGAACACCGCATCGAGCGCATCAAGGACACGCCGGTCCTGCGTTTGCGCAACAAGCTGTTGCCGTTGATCCATCTGAAGAAGCTGTTGAAGCTGGACGACGGCGCCGACAGCGCGCCGGAAAACGGCTTCATCGTGGTGACCCAGGTCGGCAATCAGACCTTCGGCATTGTGGTCGATGGCGTGTTCCACACCGAGGAAATCGTCGTCAAGCCGATGGCGACCAAGTTGCGTCATATTGCGATGTTCTCGGGCAACACGATCCTTGGCGATGGCTCGGTGATCATGATCATCGACCCGAACGGCATCGCGCAGACAGTCGGCTCCGCCGCCATCCAGGCCGCCGATACGGCCGAAGATGCGCAGCAGACGGCGCACCTCGAGAACACCACTTCACTGTTGGTGTTCCGCGCCGGATCGCAGCGGCCGAAAGCGGTACCGCTGTCACTCGTCACGCGACTCGAAGAGATCGACTGCAAGAAGATCGAGCTCTCGAACGGGCGCTATCTGGTTCAGTATCGCGGCCAGCTCATGCCGCTCGTACGCGTCAACGACGACGTCAATGTCCGCACCGAGGGCGCGCAGCCGTTGCTGGTGTTCTCCGACGCCGGACGCTCGATGGGCCTCGTGGTCGACGAGATCGTCGATATCGTCGAGGAGCGGCTCGACATCCAGGTCGGCAGCAGCGAGACGATGGGCGTGCTTGGCTCGGCCGTCGTGAAGGGCCAGGCTACCGAGATCATCGATATCGGCCACTTCCTGCCGCTCGCCTTCGAGGATTGGTTCCGCCGCAAGGAGATGAAGCAGGAAGCGCTGACGCGCACTTTGTTGTTCGTCGACGACTCACCGTTCTTCCGCAACATGCTCGTTCCGGTGCTCAAGGCTGCCGGTTACGACGTGACAGCTACGCCGGGAGGCGAAGAGGCGCTTGCGGTGATCAAGAAGGGCCAGAAGTTCGACGTGATCGTGTCGGACATCGAGATGCCCGGAATGAACGGCTTCGAGCTCGCCGAAGCGATCCGTGCCGACGCCCGCGCGGCCAATACGCCGATCATTGCGCTGTCGTCCTTGACCTCGCCGGCTTCGATCGAACGCGGCCGTCAGGCCGGGTTCCATGATTTTGTTGCCAAGTTCGACCGCCAGGGCCTGATTGCGGCGCTAAAGGAAACATCCGCCGAGTGGGCTGAGGCAGCCTAAGGGGACGATCATGAGCAACGACAACAACGCTGCCAACGAACACGTCATCGAATACGTCACCGTCATGATCGGCGGCCAGCTGTTCGGCCTGCCCATCTCGCGCGTGCAGGACGTGTTCATGCCGGATCGCATCACGCGGGTGCCGCTGTCGGCGCCGGAGATCGCGGGGGTACTCAATCTGCGCGGTCGCATCGTGACCGCGATCGATATGCGCCGCCGGCTCGGCCTGCCGCCACGCTCGGATGACAAGCCTTCGATGGCGGTCGGGATCGAGCTCAAGGGCGAGTCCTATGGGCTGCTGATCGACACGGTCGGCGAAGTGATGAAGCTCGGCGAGGAAACGCGCGAGCCCAATCCGGTGAACCTCGATGGCCGCCTCGCGCGCGTCTCGGGCGGCGTTCACCGCCTCGACGGTCAGCTGATGGTCATCCTGGACGTGGATCACGTCCTGAATACTGCAACGGAAGCGATGGCCGCGTGACGGCCTGATGGTGAGTGGAGAGTGGCGACGGCTGCCAGGCGACAAATGCAGGGCGGTCTCGTTCAATAAGGTGGTGCAATCATGAAGACCTGTTTGGTGGTCGACGATTCAAGCGTTATCCGCAAGGTGGCGCGGCGAATTCTCGAAGGTCTCGACTTCAAGATCAGCGAAGCTGAAGACGGACAGCAGGCGCTCGAACAATGCCGCAGCGCATTGCCCGACGCAGTGCTGCTCGATTGGAACATGCCGGTGATGGACGGATACGATTTCCTCAAGGCTCTGCGCCGCCTTCCCGGCGGTGACGGCCCGAAGGTCGTGTTCTGCACCACTGAGAACGACGTCGCGCATATCGCGCGCGCACTCAGCGCGGGCGCGAACGAGTACATCATGAAGCCGTTCGACAAAGAGATCGTCGAAGCCAAGTTCCAGGAAGTCGGACTGCTCTGACCGTTCGTTCGCCGCGCCTGTCGCCGTTTTGTTGCGTAACCGAGTAAAACTCAATGAGCGTTGCCGCCACCCTTGCGTCTGCCCCGCCCGCTTCGGCGCAAGACCCGATCCGCGTCATGGTGGTCGATGACGCAGTGGTGGTGCGTGGTCTTGTCTCGCGCTGGGTCGAAGAGGAGCCGGGGCTCAAGATCGTCGCTTCGTTGCGCAGCGGACGTGAGGCTGTCGACCAACTCTTGCGTCACAATCCCGATGTCGTCGTGCTCGACATCGAGATGCCGGATCTCGACGGCCTCTCGGCATTGCCGCTGCTGCTCGAGAAGAAGCGCGACCTGGTCGTCATCATGGCGTCGACGCTGACGCGTCGGAATGCCGAGGTGAGCCTCAAGGCGCTGTCGCTCGGCGCGGCCGACTATATCCCGAAGCCCGAGAGCAATCGCGAAGTCACGACGTCCTCGACGTTCCGGCGCGATCTGATCGAGAAGATCCGACAGCTTGGCGGGCGCCGCAAGCGCGGGCCGGCCGATCTGCGCGCGCGCCCAACCGCCATGCCAGGGGCTCCCGGCATCGCCGCGCGCCCGAAATTCACAGCCGAGGCGCGTGGCTCTACGTCGGTTTACGGACATTCCGCGGACATCAAGCTGCGCCCGTTCTCTTCGGCAACGCCACGGGTCTTGATGATCGGATCTTCGACCGGCGGGCCGCAGGCCCTGACCAGCCTGGTTGCCAAGCTTGGGCCGGTGTTCGATCGCGCGCCGGTACTCATTACGCAGCATATGCCGCCGACCTTTACGACAATTCTCGCCGAGCATCTGGCGCGCGCGAGCGGACGCCCTGCGCACGAGGGCATCGACGGCGAGCTGATCGTGGCCGGCACGATCTATCTTGCACCCGGCGGCCGCCACATGGCGGTTACGCGCAAGGGCGGCCAGCCCGCGATCGCCATCAATGACGGCCCCTTGGTCAATTTCTGCCGCCCGGCCGTCGATCCGCTGTTTTCCTCCGCGGCGCAAATCTGGGGCAGTGCGATCCTGTCGGTGATCCTGACCGGAATGGGTTCCGATGGCATGCACGGCGCAGAGGTGATCGTGGCCGGCGGTGGCAGCTGCATCGCGCAGGACGAAGCATCGAGTGTCGTGTGGGGCATGCCGGGAGCCGCCGCGGGCGCGGGCGTGTGCTCGGCGGTGCTTCCGCTCGATATGATCGGGCCGAAAATCGTAAGGCTGTTTGCAGGAGAGAAGCCGTGACCCCAGCCGATTACGATTTTCTCCGCAAGCTCCTCAAGGAGCGTTCAGGCCTGATGCTGTCGTCGGACAAGCAGTATCTGGTCGAGAGCCGGCTGACGCCGCTCGCGCGCAAGGCTGGCGTGGCGACGCTGAGCGATTTGGTGGGCAAGCTCAAGGGCGGAAACGAAAAACTCGTCATCGACGTCGTCGAGGCGATGACCACCAACGAGTCGTTCTTCTTCCGCGACAAGATCCCGTTCGATCACTTCCGCGACACCATCATGCCGGGCCTTCTGGCCTCGCGTGCCAAGGACAAGCGCGTGCGCATCTGGTGCGCGGCGGCGTCCACGGGCCAAGAGCCCTATTCGCTGGCGATGTGCCTGAAGGAGATGAAGGACAAGCTCTCGGGCTGGCGCATCGAAATCCTCGGCACCGATCTCTCGCTGGAAGTGCTCGAGAAGGCCAAGGCCGGTGTCTACAGCCAATTCGAAGTGCAGCGCGGGTTGCCGATCAATCTCTTGGTGAAGTATTTCACGCAGAACGGCGATACTTGGCAGATCGCGCCGGAAATCCGCGCCATGGTGCAGTATCGCCCGCTCAATTTGCTCGCGGACTTCGCTCATCTTGGCACGTTCGACGTCGTGTTCTGCCGCAATGTACTGATCTACTTCGATCAGGAAACCAAAGTCGGCGTGCTCAATCGCATCGCGCGGCTGCTTGAAGGCGATGGCTTCCTGATGCTGGGCGCGGCCGAGACCGTGGTCGGATTGACCGAAGCGTTCAAGCCGATGTCCGACAAGCGCGGTCTGTATGTGCCGAACAAGGCTGCTGTTGCCACCAAGGTGGTTGCGCGGCCGTTGGCTGCCGTGGGCGGACGCTAGACTAGACTAGTCGGCGCTCAGCGCTGCCAGGCGGTCGACGCCGTGGCCGTCGGACAACAGCGCCATCGTCTCCTGCCGCGTCAGCGCTTCATGCGCCTGCGTCAGCGTCGTGCAATCCTCAAGCTTGGCGAGTGCGACCACCAGCGCGACATCGACATCGCCGCGCTTGCGCGGAGTGAGCGTTGGCAGGAGCGCGCGGTGTGCCGCAAGCAACGCCGTGTCGGCGAACAGACGCCGCAAGCCAGCAGCGTCAGCGGCCGGAAACTGGGCGACCAGCTCATTGGCGCGCGTCAGAACGTCCGGCGGTGCCGTCTCCTCAGGGGTGAGCAAGATCTTCCAGCGCCGCAACGCGCAGCCGACGCGCGGGCTGGCGCTCCATTGCACCAGCGGGATTGCCAGGATGAGACCGACAATCACAGGCGTCATCCAGGCGAACAGCGAGAACGAGACTTCGTATGCGGCCAAAGCGAGCAATAGGCCGAACAACGTGTGCCACACATAGCGGCGCGCCACGTCGCGCAGTGGCAGCGAACCATCGTCGCGGCGTTGCGCGTTCCAGCCGCTGTCGCGGCCCAGCAGGATTCCGGTCACTGAAGCCGACTGGATCAGCATCATGATCGGCGCGATCAGGCCGGAGATCAGCACTTCGGCCAGCATCGAGAAAAAAGCGCGGATCGCGCCGCCGAAGCCGCGCCGCGTCTCGCGGTCGAACAGCATCGCCAGATAGCCGAGCAGCTTGGGCGCGAGCAGCAGGCTCATTGTGCCGGCGAATACATAAGCCGCGCGTACCGGATCCTGCGCGGGCCATTGCGGATAGAGCGTGAACGTCTTTGGGAAATATTCCGGCCGGATGAACTGCGCCTGCAACGAAATCATGATGCCGGTGAACAGGAAGAACAGCCAGAGCGGCGCCGCAACGTAAGAGCCGATGCCGGTCGCAAGATGCAGGCGTGTTGCCCAATGCAAGCGCCGCGCGAAGATCACGCCGGCATGTTGCAGATTGCCCTGGCACCAGCGGCGGTCGCGCGCCGCATATTCGGTGAGCGAGGGCGGCGATTCCTCGAAGCTGCCGCCGAGCGCCGGCGCCATGTGCACTGCCCAGCCGCCGCGCCGCATCAAGGCTGCCTCGACGAAGTCATGGCTGAGGATGTGTCCGCCGATCGGGCGCGGGCCCTTGAGCACCGGCAGGCCGGCGCAGGCCGCGAACGCCTTGGTGCGGATGACGGCGTTGTGGCCCCAGTAATTGCCGTCGGCGCCGTGCCACCACGACAGCCCATAGGCGATAAGCGGGCCGTAAAGGCGACCCGCGAACTGCTGCACGCGCGCGAACACCGTCACGGCATTCACCATCACCGGGAAGGTCTGGATCAGGCCGATGCCGGGATTGCGCTCCATCGCGGCCGCAAGCCGCACCAGCGTGCCGCCGGTCATCAGCGAGTCGGCGTCGAGGATGATCATCTGCTCGTAGTGGCCGCCGAAGCGCTGCACCCATTCGGCAATGTTGCCGGCTTTCTTGGCATCGTTCTTGGGGCGGTGGCGGTAGAAGATACGCGGAGTTTCAAAGCGCGCGCGCAAGAGCAGGAAGGCGGCTTCCTCGGCAATGAAGGTGTCGGGATCCGTCGTGTCGCTGAGAATGAATATATCGAATGCCGACAACACGCCGGTCGCCGCGACCGATTCGGTGACCGCCTGCACCCGCGAGAACACGCGATGCGGCTCCTCGTTATAGGTCGGCAGCAGCAGTGCCGTGCGCGTCGCGAGTTGGGGCAGGGGAGTGTCTGCCTTGAGATCAAGCGGCTTGATTTCGCCTGTGACGAGAGCGATCAGGCCGCCGAGCGTCGAGGAGATCGACAGCGCGAGCCAGGCGAACAGGATCACGAACAGCACCAGAATCACGGCTTCCAGAGCCGTCAGTCCACCGACCGCAAGCACCAGGTACATCTCGTAGGCGGCGAACAAGGTCAGCGCCGCCGTCAGCCCGAATACGAAGAAGCGGCGTCCGAAGATCGAGCTTGGCGCAGTGCCAAGCGTGCGGATCAGCTCGCCATCGTGGCGCAGCGTCTGCACCGGCATTTCAAGCCGCGCTTCAGCCGGCAAATACTCCGTGCGCGACGCGTCGCCCGCGCGCCGCAGCGGAACTACGGCGTCCATCGGTAAAGCCAGACCTCGGAAAGCGGTTCATCCTCGCGCAGCAACTGCGCGCGCAGTTCGACCGTCTTCTCGCCACCGGCCACGAGCTGAAAGCTCAAGCGCGTTCCGCCGATCTCGGGATTGGGTTGCGCCACGATGTTGCGCACCTTGCCCTTGTCGAAGGTGACCGACGCCTTGATGTCGGCCGCGGCGATCGCCTTGATATTCTCGCCGGCAAAATCGAGCACGATCAGCCTTGCGTCTTCCTGTCCGGCGCCGATGCGCGTCGCAACCACCTGGGCGAGCGGCAGGGGCTTGGGCACCTGCGCTCCCCAATGGATGCGATACGTGTAAGTGTATTCGCCCTTCGCCCGTGTCGGCACGCGCGGACGCCAGAAGGCGACGATGTTGTCGTTGATTTCGGTGCTGGTCGGAATTTCGACCAAGTGCACTGCGCCATCGCCCCAGTCGCCGATCGGCTCGACCCAGGCGCTCGGGCGGCGCTCGTAGCGCGCTTCGAGATCCTGATAGGAGCGGAAATCGCGATTGCGCTGCATCAGTCCGAAGCCGCGCGGGTTGGAATCGACGAAGGCGCTGACCTGCAGATCGGTCGGATTGCTCACGGTGCGCCAGATCTGCTCGCCGCGGCCGTTCTGGATCGCAAGGCCGTCGGTGTCATGCACGGCGGGGCGGAAATCGTCGACGCCGACGCGGTCGCTCGGCCCGAAGAAGAACATGCTGGTCAGCGTCGCGAGCCCCGGCTGCTCGATGTTCACGCGCGGAAACAGCGCCACCTCGATGTCATAGACCGTGGTATCGCCGGGCCTGATTGTGAAGCGGTAGGCGGCCGCGGCACTCTCGCTATCGAGCAGCGCATGCACCACGATCGAGCTCGCGCCCTTGGCCGGCCGCTCGACCCAGAATGTCCTGAAGGTCGGGAATTCCTCGCCCTTCGGATCGGCGGTATTGATCGAAAGCCCGCGCGCCGAAAGCCCGTAGATCTGCCCCTTGGCGACGGCGCGGAAATAGCTCGCGCCCAGGAATACGCCGATCTCGTCGAAGTAGTCCGGACGGTTGATCGGGCCGTGGATGCGAAAACCCGCGAAACCCAGATTGGGGTCCTTGATGTCCGGCACCGGCTGGTCGCCGAAGTTGAACATGGCGGGCGAGTAGACGATCGGCGCGGCGAGGCCCTGGTTCACCTCGAAGATGTCGACGCGGTTGGTGTAGTAGAAGCCGCGGTGGAAGAACTGCAGCCGGAACGGCAGATTGTCGGCGCGCCAGAGCGCGTGATCCGGCTGGAAGCGGATCATCCGATATTTGTCGTAGGTCAGATCCTTGAGCGCATCGGGCAGCTTGTTGTCGGGCGCCTTGTAGGGCTTCTGGGCGAGTTCACGCGCCAGCGCGCGCACGGTCGCGGCCTCGAACGGCGCGCCTTTCTCCTGCGCATAAGCCTGCGTGACCATGGCGTCATAGAGCGGCCGCCCGGCGAACGGAAGCGTCAGGCTGGCGGCAAGAATATCACGGCGGCGCAATGGGTTACCCCTGTCGAACACAATGAACTTGTAAGCCCAGTTGGCTGCGGGCACGCCGCGACGCAGCGGCCACGCCTCCGCCCTTGACGGGCCAACAACGGGGCGAGGGCGGCAGAGTTCCATCCCACGTTATTGCGCCGCACCACAAGCGGAAGCGGCGCTTATGTAGGCGCGTTTCGGGCAATTGTGTGAGCGGGCTGGGGATGACGACGGGTGGAGCGGACATCCGCGCGATTTGCCGCAGGCGTCACCCCGCCAAATGAAAACCCCGCCTTGCGGCGGGGTTTCGGTATCTTGTCTCGGCGTCGAAAGTTACGCCGGGATGCGTTCTTCCACTTCGTTCGGCTCGCGCAGTACGTAGCCGCGGCCCCAGACGGTCTCGATGTAGTTCTTGCCCGAGGAGGCATTCGCAAGCTTCTTGCGCAGCTTGCAGATGAACACGTCGATGATCTTGAGTTCCGGCTCGTCCATGCCGCCATAGAGATGATTGAGGAACATCTCCTTGGTCAGCGTCGTACCCTTGCGGAGCGAGAGCAACTCCAGCATCTGGTACTCTTTGCCGGTGAGATGCACGCGTGCGGCGTTCACCTCGACGGTCTTGGTGTCGAGATTGACGACCAGGTCGCCGGTTTGAATGACCGACTGCGCATGACCCTTGGAGCGGCGCACGATCGCGTGAATGCGCGCCACCAACTCGTCCTTGTGGAACGGCTTGGTCATGTAGTCGTCGGCCCCGAAGCCGAGACCCTTCACCTTGTCCTCGATGCCGGCGAGGCCGGAGAGGATCAGGATCGGCGTCTTGATCTTGGAAACGCGCAACGTCCGCAGCACCTCGTAACCCGACATGTCGGGCAGGTTGAGGTCGAGCAGGATGATGTCGTAGTCGTAGAGCTTTCCGAGATCGACGCCCTCTTCTCCGAGATCCGTCGTATAGACGTTGAAACTCTCGGATTTGAGCATCAACTCGATCGATTGCGCGGTCGCGCTATCGTCTTCAATCAGCAGAACGCGCATGCCAGTCCCCTTCCGCGCCCTCTGGGCTCAGGTCGGCGGGCCATTTGACCCTGGAAAATTACGCCTTGGGACAACCCGACTCGGCACGCTAGTGGCCAATGGTTAACAAAACCTGATTCTTGTGTCCAAGCATTTACTGGGCGATAACGCTAGAATCGCCGTAAGATGCTCGACACAAGTGGTTTTTCAGCCACAAACCAGCTCACGCTCCACTTTAAAAGCCGGCGGTAACCGACTCTCGCGACTCGCCCCACCGTCCTGGCAAGCGAGACGCATCTGTCCCAAGGACGGTGAGGCAATCATTAACGAAGCGAGTAAATGACGAGTTAAAGAAAGACGCGAAGTTGCGAGATTGGTGAAACCTCTGATCGCCGAAATTAAGGCCGATAGCTATAAAGACCCGATGAAGGTCAGGAATCCATGAGAGCCAGGAATTCATGAAAGCCGGGAATCCATGAAAGCCCTGGCGGAACAGATCGCGGAACTGGACGAGGTCGAGACTTACGGCCGCGTGGTCGGTGTGCGCGGCCTGATGGTCGAGGTTGCGGGACCGATCCACGCCATGTCGGTCGGTTCGCGCGTCATCGTCGAGGCCGGTGGTAACCGGCTGATCCCATGCGAGGTCGTCGGTTTCACCGGACAGAATGCGCTTTTGATGCCCTTCGCCCCACTCGAAGGCGTTCGGCGCGGCTGCCGTGCGGTCGTCACCTCGGTGCAGGCGGCGGCGCGCCCGTCGATCGGCTGGCTTGGCCGGGTGATCAACGCAATGGGCGAACCTTTGGACGGAAAGGGACCGCTGCCGCTCGGGCCCTCGCCCTATCCCTACCGCTCAGCGCCGCCGGCCGCCCATTCGCGCCGCCGGGTCGGCCAGCCGCTCGATTTCGGCGTGCGTGTGCTCAACACCTTTATTACCTGTTGCCGCGGGCAACGCATGGGTGTGTTCGCGGGGAGCGGCGTCGGCAAGTCGGTGATGCTCTCGATGCTGGCGCGCAACGTGGTGGCGGACGTATCCGTGATTGGCCTGATTGGCGAACGCGGCCGCGAGGTGCAGGAGTTCCTGCAGGATGATCTTGGCGATGCTGGCCTCGCGCGCTCGGTCGTGGTGGTGTCGACCTCGGACGAGCCGGCGTTGATGCGGCGCCAGGCGGCGTATCTCACGCTTGCGATCGCCGAATACTTCCGCGACGACGGCAAGGATGTGCTGGTCTTGATGGATTCGGTGACCCGCTTTGCGATGGCCCAGCGCGAGATCGGGCTCTCGGCCGGCGAGCCGCCGACCGCCAAGGGCTATACGCCGACCGTTTTCACCGAGTTGCCGCGCTTGCTGGAGCGCGCCGGGCCCGGAACCGAGGACGGCACCATCACGGGCATTTTTACGGTGCTGGTCGACGGCGACGACCACAACGAGCCGGTTGCCGACGCCGTGCGCTCCATTCTCGACGGCCATATCGTGATGGAGCGGGCGATTGCCGAGCGCGGCCGCTATCCTGCGATCAATGTGCTCAAATCGGTGTCGCGGACGATGCCGCGGTCCGCCGACCCGCACTTCTTGCCCGTTATCATGCGTGCGCGGCGCTTTATGTCGACCTACGCGGATATGGAAGAACTGATCCGGCTTGGCGCTTATCGCGCTGGCACCAGCCCGGAGGTCGACGAGGCTATTGCCATGAACCCGCCGCTGGAGGCCTATCTCAGCCAAAGTAAGGAAGAATCAACAAGTATTACCGAAGGTTATACGCGCCTTGAACAAATCGTCGGTCGTCCGGCAACAGAAAACTAACGTTGTGGTGCCACATTCAACCCCGGTTGGGAGCCGTATCGAGCCGTTGTATTGGCCCGGACGGATCATTGGGCTTCTGGGGAGTACGAGTCGATGAAGTCGCGTGACACGCTTATTCGCCTGAGAAAGTTTCAGGTCGACGAGAAGCGGCGCCGGGTAGCGCAGATCGAGGGCATGGTGGCGGATTTCGACCGCATGGCCGCCGATCTGGAGCGGGAAATCAGCACCGAGCAGGACCGCGCCGGAATTCATGATCCGATGCACTTTGCCTATCCGACCTATGCCAAGGCCGCGATGGGACGGCGCGACAATATCAAGCGCTCGGCCGATGAGCTGAAAGTTCAGCTCGAGGACGCACGCATGGCGCTCGCCGAGGCATTCGAGGAACTCAAGAAGGTCGAGCTGCTCGATGAGCGCGACCAGATGCGCGAGCGCGCGGCCGACAATGTGCGCGAACAGACCGAGCTCGATCGCATCGGCACGATGCGCGGCGCCGCCGGCATTCGCGTCTGATCCGAGCCACCCAGGTATCAGGGTATTCATGGATCGTGCATCCGCAAGGGTGCGCGTCGTAGGCGTTTTGGCTCTGCCGTAACGGAATGTCCGCGCATCCGCGGAACGGTTGCATTCCGATGTCGCCCCGGTCATCGTTCCGGTGCGGGATTAGGGACAGGAAGGGCACGTCGTCCGGGATGCTGACGCCGGCGGAACTTGTGTGGCTGATGGCCGCGGTCGCCAAAGGCGATCAGGCCGCGTTCGAGCGGCTGTATGCCGCTACGCGGGCGAAACTGTATGGGGTCGTGCTGCGTATCTTGCGGCGAAGTGATCTTGCCGACGAGGTCATCCAGGAGACCTACCTGAAAATCTGGCACAATGCCGGCAGTTTCGAACCGAAAATGGCAACACCGATCACCTGGATGGTGGCGATCGCGCGCAATCGCGCGCTCGACGTCATCCGCAAGAAAACCGAGGTCTCAATCGAGGACGAGCCTGCCGCCATGGATGCGGCCGGAGAGGAGCCGAACCCGTTGGCGCGGCGCGAGATGACGGAAGAATTGCGGCGCCTGCTCGGCTGTCTCGGGCAGCTCGACGAGGAGCGGCGCCGCATGGTGCTGCTGGCCTATTATAGCGGCTGGAGCCGCGATCAGCTTGCGGTGCAATTCGACGCGCCGGCGAATACGATCAAAACCTGGCTGCGGCGCAGCCTTCTGGAGATCCGGGAATGCCTCGGATCATGACCATGGACGAAGATGTAGACGGGTTCGCGGCGGAATATGTGCTCGGCACGCTCAATGCCGATGAGCGCGCGGAGGCTGACGCGCTCAAGCTCGTTGATCCCGGGTTCGCCGCCAAGATCCGCGAATGGGAGCGGCGGCTTGGCGAACTGAACGTGCTGGTCGCGCCGGTCGAGCCGCCCGCCATGGTGTGGGACCGCATCAAAGCCGGTCTCGACGGCACCGGCCAGAGCGAGCACCTGCATTTGCCCGAGGTACCGGCGCCGCCGCAGCGAGAACCTGCCGCGCCGAGCGCGGAGATCATCGATCTGACGCAGCGCATGCGCCGCTGGCGCGGGCTCTCCGTCATCACGGGCACGCTTGCAGCCTGCTTCGTCGGCTTCGTGCTCGCGCGCGAGTACCGCCCCGGCGTGCTGCCGCCCGACTGGCGGCACCAGCCGCAGGTGGTTGAGCGCGTTGTCGAAAAGCCGGTGGAAGTGGTCAAAGAGGTGGTGCGCGACGCGCCACGGCCGGCACAATTCGTTGCCGCGTTTCAGAAGGACGAGCAGTCGCCCGCCTTCCTGATGACCGTCGATATCGACAAGAAAACCGTCACCGTGCGGCAGGTCGCGGCCGACAAGCTCGCCGACAAGAGCTATCAGTTGTGGATCGCGACCGCGCCCGGTGTCGCGCCGCGGTCACTTGGGCTGGTCGAGAACAGCGATTTCACGGTGCGTGCGGCGCTGTCCGACTACGATCCGGCGATCATCAGCAACGCGACCTTCGGTATCTCGCTTGAGCCTTTGGGCGGATCGCCAACCGGCGCGCCGACCGGACCGGTGATCCACGCCAAGCTGTTCCAGGCAACGCCGCCGCAGAATCCTTGAAGGCGCCGGCCGCGCCTCGCGTGCCTCGGTCTTGTCGGCTCAATCGTCGGGGGATCAGCACAAAAAAAGACGCCCCCGGTTAAGGGGCGCTTTAAGTGGGCTTGCGGAGGTCACTTCAGAAAAACGCCGATACTTACTGAATGCTGCTCCCGTCGCGGGAGGTCACAACAGAATTCTTGCCTGCCTTGAGCATCGGGCCGTGCGCCTCGAGCTTGCCGCTGGCGGTCGCCGTACCGGTGTCGGAGATGCGGGCGGTGACGCCGACCAAAATCACGGCGATCGCTGCAACGAGCGATACAGCTACGATCTTCAGGTGGGTCGTGCGATCTGCGGTAACGAGCGAATGGTTCATGGGATTCTCTCCCCCGGTTCTGATCAGTAGTCGCTGTGACCGGGTTGCTGGTTCAAACGAGAAACGCGCTTCAAGGCATATAGTTTCGCTTGCCTGTGGCCGCCAGGCATCAGTCGTGTCAAGCTTACCGACGATTTTTCGGTTATCTCATTGATCGATATCGAGTTTTGGCAAAGGACGGCCGCTCAAGCCCGGTCACGAATGCGTGCAAATGGTTGACGCGCAGCTGTGCAGGCAGGGCCAGATGGCCGCGTGACGGTAAAATGGCACTTAAGAAGGGTGGTTAACGCTGGGAAAAAACGCATCGGAGCGGATTGAGGCCGGTTTTCGAGCTGCGGGCTTGTCTAACCTTGAACGCTGCACCGCTGGCCTCCGACAAAATTACGGTGTTGATCTACCCTCATCCGACATCAGCGAGGAACGATGCGCCTTCATCCATCCGTGCGGGTACGCCTCAAGGCAGCGCTCGCGGCCGCGGCTCTCGGGTTTCTGGTGGAAAATCCGCTCTACGCGGCGTCCGACACGGAAATCCGGCCTGCGGCCTCCGCAAAGAAAAAGATCGACGAGATCATGGTGCCGATTCCCGGCTGGTCGGCCGAAGTGGCGTCGAACGGGTGCCACGTCCGCCAGTCGCTTGACGAGCTCTCGCCGGATCGCCGCCCCGGCGTGCCGGAACTGCCATTCTGGGCCCTGATCGAGCATGCGGTGCGCCGCTATGCGGTCCGTGCCGTCGTGGACCCACCCGACGTGTACCTGAAGAAGGTCGCGGCGCTCGATGACGACCTGCGTCGGCTCGCGCTTGTGTTCACGCTGTGGGACGGCTTTGGCCGCGAAGGACTGCACACTTTTTTCTTTTTGAGCGGCGGAGCGGTGGCGCCGGCGATCCGCGATGTCCTGAACGAGGCGGGGCTCGCCCGCGAGTTCGCGGTCTTCTCGCGCGCGATGGCACTGTTCGGCCAACCCTATCCGGTCGCCAATGAGGAGCGCGAAAAGCTGTTCGGCTATTCGCGACCGGGTGGGCGGCTCAACGCCTTCGATCATGAGCTGCTCGCCGTCAGCCGGGAATTCGGATCGCAGCAGGCTCTCGCACAGCGCATTGCCGAATACGTGAACGGGAAACCGGCGCTGTTCGGGCGCGTCGAGGGACTGCGTGCCAGGCTCGGCGAGAACGACCGGCTGCGCTTCCTGACCGATGCGCTGTTGCAGAAAATCGACTGGAGCAAGGCCGCGGCGGACACCTCGCGCCAGCTCGCGCTACTCCCGGCGCCAGAGCGCCATTTGATCGCGCTCTGGACATTCAACATGGAGTTCGAGAATGGCGGGCTGCATCAGTTCTTTCACAATTCGTCGGGAGACATCGCGCCGGAGATCTACGCCGCGATGATCGCGCTTGATCTTGCGCCGCAGGCCGAGATCTTGCGGCGCGCGCTGGTGATGTTCGGGCAGCCCTATATCCGCGACAATGACAAGCGGCGCGAAGCCCATTTTAACGGCAAATGGTCAAGCTGGGACAACAAGCTTTCGGCCATGACCGATGAGTTCTATGCGATCGGCGGCGGCGCCAAGGTGCATCAGATCAAGGGCGATCTTGCCTTCGAAGGCGGCCCCGGCATCCGCTACGCCGTGCTCGCATACGCGCGCAGCAAGAACATGCTGCCCTGCTAGATCCCGCCGACCGTCTTCAGTCTCGCGCGCGGATGGATTTCGGATTGCGACATGACGGTGGTCTGGGTGCGGAAGCGCTCGACGATCGAGCGGGCAAATGGTCGCACGCTTGGCGAGGTGACCAAGACCGGAGCCTCGCCCTCACGCGCTGCGTCCTCGAAGCGGTCGCGGATCAGCGTGATGAACTCGGAGAGTTTCGAGGGGGCCATGGCGAGGTTTTTGCTCTCGCCGTCGCCGACGATCGATTCGGCGAATGCCTGCTCCCATTTCGCCGAGAGCGCGATGATCGGCAGATAGCCATTGTGCGAGGTGTGCTGCGCGCAGAGCTGGCGCGCGAGGCGGGCGCGCACGTGCTCGACCAGGTACGACGGATTGCGCGTGAACGAGAGGCCGTCCGCGATGCCTTCCAGGATGGTCGGCAGGTCGCGGATCGACACGCGCTCGGCGAGCAGGAGCTGGAGGACGCGCTGAACGCCGGACATGCTGATCTGGGCCGGGACGATGTCCTTGACCAGCTCGCCTGTCTCCTTGGGCAGCTCCTTGATCAGCTTCTGCACCTCGCCGTAGGAGAGCAGCTCCGACATGTTGAGCTTGAGCACTTCGGTCAGATGCGTCGCCAGCACCGTTGCGGCATCGACGACCGTGTAGCCCTTGATCGCGGCCTCTTCCTTGAGCGACATATCGATCCAGGTCGCGGGCAGGCCGAACGTCGGCTCGGTCGTGTGCATGCCGGGCAGTTGCACCTGCGCGCCGGTCGGATCCATCACCATGACCTGGTTCGGCCAGATGCGGCCCTGGCCGGCATCGACCTCCTTGAGCTTGACGATGTAGGCGTTGGCCTCGAGCTGAACGTTGTCGAGGATGCGCACCGCGGGCATCACAAAGCCCATTTCGCCGGCGAGCTGGCGGCGCAGCGCCTTGATCTGCTCGGTCAGGCGGTCGGTTCCGTCCGGCGAGTTGACCAGCGGGAGCAGCGCGTAACCGAGCTCGATCTTCAGATCGTCGATCTTCAGCGCCGTGGCGATCGGCTCTTCGGCGGGTGCGGCGGCCTTGGCGTCGGCCGCGGCCGTTTCGGTGGTGACCGCCGTGGCGGCGACGCGCTTGCGCTTGTTCATCACGAAGGCCAACAGACCCGCGCCGCCGCCGAGCGCGACGAACGGGATAAACGGGATGCCGGGCAGCAGCGCCATGATGATCATCACCGCCGACGACATGCCGAGCGCATTCGGATAGCCGGAGAGCTGATTGAACAGCGCCTTGTCGGCCGCGCCCGTGATGCCGGCCTTGGACACCAGCATGCCGGCTGCCGTCGAGACGATCAGGGCCGGGACCTGGGTGACGAGACCATCGCCGACGGTCAGCAGCGTGTAGGTGCGGGCGGCTTCGGTGAACGGCATGCCCTGCTGGGCGATGCCGATGATCATGCCGCCGATCACGTTGATGAACACGACAAGGAGGCCGGCGATGGCATCGCCGCGGACGAACTTCGAGGCGCCGTCCATGGCACCGAAGAACGCGCTTTCGTCCTCCAGCGCCTTGCGGCGTGTGCGTGCCGTGAGTTCGTCGATCAGGCCGGCCGACAAATCGGCGTCGATCGCCATCTGCTTGCCCGGCATGGCGTCGAGGTTGAAGCGCGCCGCGACCTCGGCGATGCGGCCCGAGCCCTTGGTGATCACGACGAAATTCACGATCACCAGGATCGTGAACACGATGATCCCGATGACGAAATTGCCGCTCATCACGAAATTGCCGAACGCCTCGATGACATGTCCGGCGGCGGCCGTGCCCTCATGGCCGTGCGAGAGGATCAGTTTCGTGGAGGCAAGGTTCAGTGCCAGCCGCAGCATGGTCGAGATCAGCAGCACGGTCGGAAACGAGGAGAATTCCAGCGGCGCCTGAATGAACAGTGCCGTCATCAGGATCAGTACCGACAGGATGATCGACACTGCCAGGAACATGTCGAGAAAGACCGACGGCAGCGGCAGGATCAGCACAACCAGGATGGTCATCATGCCGATCGCGAGCGCGAGTTCGCCGCGCTTGAAGACGTCGATCACGGCCCCCAGGCCGGGAATACCAAAGCCGCCGGATTTCGCCGGCGCGCCCGCTTGTCCTGCCGTAATGTCGGTCATATGCGCTCGCCAACAGGCACCGGTGCGCGAAAGGCGCACGTCCCCTGTTAGGCAATTATTGCCGAGTGTATGGTTATCAGGTGGTTAACGCGGGTTCCCTTCATGCAAATCGGTATCGTAGGTCTGGGGCGGATGGGTGCGAATATCGCCCGCCGCCTGATGCAGCGCGGACATGAGTGCGTGGTGTTCGATGCCAATCTGGCGGCCAGCCTGAAACTCGGGCAGGAAGGGGCCCATTCGGCGGCCGCGCTGCAGGATCTGGTCAAGCGGCTGAAACCCCCGCGCACCGTCTGGCTGATGGTTCCAGCCGGGGAGCCGACCGCCAAGGCGGTGACGGACTTCGCGGCGCTACTGGCGCCGGGGGATACCCTCATCGATGGCGGGAACTCGTTCTGGAAGGACGACATCGCCCGCGCCGCCATGCTCCGTGAGCGCGGCATCCACTACCTCGACGTCGGCACCAGTGGCGGGGTTTGGGGCCTCGAACGCGGCTATTGCCTGATGATCGGGGGCGAGCAGAGCGTGGTCGAGCGGCTCGATCCGATCTTTCGTGTATTGGCGCCCGGACAGGGCGATATCCCGGCAACGCCGCACCGCGAGGGACACGACCCGCGCGCCGAGCAGGGCTACCTGCACTGCGGGCCGAACGGTGCCGGCCATTTCGTCAAGATGATCCATAACGGCATCGAATACGGGCTGATGCAGGCCTATGCGGAGGGCTTCGATATTCTCAAGCATGCAGGCGACGAATCACTTCCCGCGGAGCATCGGCTCGACCTCAAGGTGGCGGACATCGCCGAGGTCTGGCGGCGCGGCAGTGTGGTAACGTCGTGGCTGCTCGACCTGACGGCGGCCGCGCTCGCCGAGGAGGAGGATCTCGCCTCCTATTCGGGTCATGTCGCGGACTCGGGCGAAGGGCGCTGGACCATCATGGCGGCGGTGGAGCAAGCGGTGCCGGCGGATGTGCTGTCGGCCGCGCTCTACACGCGATTCCGCTCGCGCCAGCAGCATACCTTTGCGGAGAAGATTCTGTCGGCGATGCGCAAAGGATTCGGCGGCCATCAAGAGCCAACCAAGTGATGCACCAGATACCGGGCGTTGCCGCCGTCGTGGTGATGGGTGTGTCGGGTGCCGGAAAGTCAACGGTGGGCCGGCTGATCGCCGCGCGGCTCGATTGCCCGTTCCGCGATGCCGACAGTTTTCACCCCAAGGCCAACATCGAGAAGATGGCGAGCGGATTGCCATTGACCGACAAGGATCGCTGGCCGTGGCTGCGCGCAATTGCGGCCTGGATCGGGGAGCATCGCGTGGCCGGCACAACATGCGTCGTGACTTGCTCGGCGCTCAAGCGCGCGTATCGCGATCTCGTCACCGACAACCAGCACGCCGACGTGCGGCTGGTGTATCTGAAGGGTGATATCGATCTGATCGAAGCGCGGCTGAAGGTCCGCACCGGGCACTTCATGCCGCCGGCGCTGCTGCGCAGCCAGTTCGATGCGCTGGAGGAGCCGCGCGCCGACGAGCGCGCGATCATGGTGCCGATCGACAGGCCGCCGGAAGCGATTGCCGGCGAGGCGATCGAGGCACTGCGTTGATCGATTGATCGATCATCCGGCGACGCGCAGCTCCGGCCGTTTGTGAACCGTGTGGTCGTGCAGCGAGCAGGAGAAAGTCCGCTCGATATTGGCCCAGCCGATCGGCGTGATCGTCAGGGCGCGGGTATCGCGCTTGCGCTTGATCCAGTTGAGGGCCATCAGCCGGCTCGCCAATGCGGCACCGACCGCGCCCGCAAGGTGCGGGCGTCGCTCGCTCCAATCGACGCACGGACGGCAGAACACGCGCCGGTTCTTGCGCGCGTGACCCAGATCGATGCCGAATTTGGTGAAGAACGCTTCGCCCGATGGCGTGACGACGCCGCCATCTTCGGAGAATTCGATGTGTTGTTGCTCGCTCAGCGCATCGGCAAGCATGACGCCGAGCCGGCCGGCGAGGTGGTCGTAGCACATGCGGGCATTGCGCATCGTGTCATCGATGCGGATCGGGCGTAGGCGCGGCGGCGCGATCGCCGCCACCGCCGATATGCTCTCAAGCATCGCGCCGACATGCGGGCCAGCGAGGCGGAAATAGCGGTGGCGGCCCTGCTGCGCCGGAACGATCAGCTTCCCGGCGGAAAGCTTGGCAAGGTGTCCGCTCGCGGTCTGTGGCGTGACGTGGGCCGCATAGGCGAGCTCGCTCGCCGTCAGCGCGCGGCCGTCAAGCAGCGCGCAGAGAATGTTGGCGCGGGCGGGCTCGCCCACCAGCGCGGCGATCGCCGCCATGTCGAGAACTTCGCTCATGTGGCGAAATATACGTGATCGCGGTCGCCGCCGCACGCGCGAATGCTTCGGCATCGGGCGAAGCATGGAGCGCTCCTTTGGGTGTTGATGGAGCACGATACAGAAGGAGGCGACCATGCCCACCATCGATCTGTTTCTGCCGCCCGAGACCTATCCGGTGTGGCGCCCGGGCCGGCGCGGTGGTCCTGCGCCGAATTCGCCGGCCCCGCGCGACGTGCGCACACCGATCCGTCCCGCCGCGGCCGCCTGGATTCTTGTGGCGCTCTGGATCGAGCGCGTGCGCCAGCGCCGCGCGCTGGCCACGCTCGACGACAAGATGCTGCAAGATATCGGCATCACGCGCTATGACGCTGCCTGCGAATGCGGCAAGCCGTTCTGGCGGTGAATGCGTTCATCCACGGGTCGCCGCGATCCGCTTTCTATTCCAGCGTGCGTGGGACCGGCTGGAGCATGTGATCCGTCATTTATCCCCACGTGACTCGCCGGCGTGATCTCGACACCCTCATCGGCATAGCCGTGCAGCTTGTTGCGCAGCGTCCGGATCGAGATGCCAAGGATGGTCGCCGCGTGCGTCCGGTTGCCGCCGCAGTGCTTCAAGGTCTCGAGAATGAGTTCGCGCTCAACATCCGCGACCGTCCGTCCGACGAGAAGCGCCGGCCTGCCATTCGTCTCAATATCGTCCCGCTCACGCACCTGGCTTACTCCATTCCCTGAACGCGGGCGTCCCGGGATTGACTCTACGACCATGACAACAGCCGTAACGCTACGATCAAACTTGTCAGGCGTGGGCGGTATTCGCGCCCGCGTTCGGAAATTCGATATCGACCTCCAGCGTCGAAACCTTGGCGCCGCGATCGACCTTCACCTGCACCTTGTCGGGATCGACGCTGACGTGCCGGCTGACGACGGCAAGGATTTCCTGGCGCAGCACCGCGACGAGATCCGACTGGCTGATGATTCGCCGCTCATATTCGAGCAGGATCTGCAGTCGCTCGCGCGCGACCGGGGCGGAGTTGCGCCGCCGCACGAAACTGAAAAAGCTCATGCCGCCCTCCGCCCGAACAGCCGGTTGAGCAGACCCTTCCGATCGCTCGGAATGGTCATTTCGATCTCCTCGCCGCTAAGGCGCCGCGCGGCGGCCTGATAGGCACGCGCGGCCGCGCTGGTCGCGCTGGAGATTGTGACCGGCGAGCCGAGATTCGAGGCACGCAGCACGTCCTCGCTTTCCGGGATGATGCCGATGAGCGGAATCGAGAGGATTTCCAGCACGTCCTCAATGTTGAGCATCTCGCCGCGCGCGGCGCGGCCCGCATCGTAGCGGGCAATGAGAAGATGCTTGGGCATGCGCTCGCCCTTCTCGGCCTTTTCGGTTTTGGAATCGAGCAAGCCGATGATGCGGTCGGAATCGCGCACCGAGGAGACTTCCGGATTGGTGACAATGACCGCCGCGTCCGCGTGCCGCATGGCAAGCGTCGCGCCGCGCTCGATGCCGGCCGGGCTGTCGCACAGTACCCAGTCGAATTTCTCGCGCAGCTCGCCGATGACACGCGCGACACCATCTTCCGTCAGTGCGTCTTTGTCGCGGGTCTGCGAAGCGGGCAGCAGGTGCAGTGTTTCGACGCGCTTGTCGCGAATCAGCGCCTGGGACAGCTTGATCGTGCCCTGCACCACGTTGATGAGGTCGTAGACCACGCGTCGCTCGGCGCCCATCACCAGATCGAGATTGCGCAGGCCCACATCAAAGTCCACCACCACGACGCTTTGTCCGGTCTGCGCAAGCGCTGCGCCGAGCGCGGCGGTCGACGTCGTCTTTCCGACCCCGCCCTTGCCGGACGTCACGACAATTACCTTCGCCATCTTGTTCCTCCTCATTTCGGTTTAATCGAGCGCCGTGATCATCAGTTTGTCGCCGTCGAGCCAGGCTTGCACGCGCTTGCCGCGCAGGTTCGCGTCGACATCGTCGGCGGTGCGGTAATAACCGTCGATCGCCAGAAGCTCGGCTTCGATGCGGTTGCAAAAGATTCGTGCGCGGCTATTGCCGCCGGTCCCGGCCAGCGCGCGGCCGCGCAGCGCGCCATAAACATGGATCGAACCGCCGGCCATGACCTCGGCGCCGGACGCGATCGAGCCGAGCACCGTGACGTCGCCGTGCGGGAAGAATACCGACTGACCCGAGCGAACAGGGCTGTCGAGCATGAGGGAGGGCGGCTCCTGGGATTTCTCCGGCGGCTGTGCGGAAGGTTTGGCCTTTTCGCGCACCGGTTCGATCGCCTCGATATTGGAGACCGCGCGGCCGCCTCTGAGAACAGGCGGCAGGCCGGGCGCAAGGTTCGCGGCATCGGTCGCCTCAAGGCCCATTACGCGGATGTCGCGCGCCGACAGCTCTGCGACGAGATGGGCGATGCCCTGGCCGCTCAGCTTCACGGACGACAGATCGAGCACGACCGGGCGGCCGACGAAGTAGCCGGTTGAACTTCTGATCCAGTCGTCGAGTTCGGAAAGCCAATCGGCGATCGGCGGCTCTGGCGTCAGCACGAACGCCATATACGAGCGGCCACGAAAACGCATCGAACGTTGGGGGCGGGCAGCGCCTAACATGACGACCCTCACAAACTCCCAGCTCCCGAAAGCCGTTTTGCGCGACTTATGGTTAACAAAGCGTTAAAGCGTTGCCCATGCGGTGATGTCACCGCCCGCTTCGGTGGCGAAGGAAGCGGGATGATTCGCCCCGATGCCAAAATGAATCCGCCACGGCGGCAGGACCGTGGCGCGGGCAAGGCGAGGCTGTCTTAATTCAACGATCATGCGCCGAAGCGCGCAAAGTTCAACCCGCGAAACGTAGCTCGCTCATCCCGTTCGCCGCCGGGGTGACGGCGACGCCATCGCCGGCATATTCGTTCAGCTTGTTGCGCAGCGTGCGGATCGAGATGCCGAGAATGTTGGCCGCATGGGTGCGGTTGCCGAGACAGTGCTTGAGCGTCTCCAGAATGAGATCGCGCTCGACATCCGCAACGGTGCGTCCGACGAGCGCACGCGTTACGGTCTCGGCCGCGAAGGCCGCATGCGCCACGGCGGGCGCTGCGCGCTGTTCTTCAAGCCGTGCACCGTCCGGCGCGATGATCGAGTCCGGGCCGATCTCGCCGTTCGCCGCGATCAGCACCGCGCGGTGCATGGCGTTTTCAAGTTCGCGCACGTTGCCGGGCCAGCGGTTGGCGATGAGCTGGGCACGCGCCTCGGTCGAGAGGACGCGGGCGACGCCGTTCGCCTTGGCGTACATCTTCACGAAGTGATCGGCGAGTTCGAGCACGTCGGCCGGGCGTTCGCGCAGTGCCGGAATCTTCAGGTTCACGACGTTGAGGCGATAGAAGAGGTCCTCGCGAAATTTGCCTTCACGCACCGCATCGGCGAGCACGCGGTTCGAGGTCGCGATGATGCGGATATCGACCGGTACCGGGCGCGTGCCACCGACGCGATCGATGACGCGCTCCTGGATCGCGCGCAGCAGCTTGGCCTGCAGGCGCACGTCCATCTCGGAAATCTCGTCGAGCAGCAGCGTGCCGCCGTTCGCCTCTTCGAACTTGCCGATGCGGCGCGCGATCGCGCCGGTAAACGAGCCCTTCTCGTGGCCGAACAGCTCGGATTCCAACAGGTGTTCGGGGATCGCCGCGCAGTTGACCGAGATGAATGCGCCGCGTGAACGGTTTGATTTGCCGTGCACGAAGCGCGCCAGGACTTCCTTGCCGGTGCCGGATTCACCCGTGATCAGCACCGAGGCATCGCTCGGCGCGATCTGCTGCGCGAGCTTGACGACGTGGGCCATCGCGTCGTCGCGATAGATGAAGTCGCGGTGATCGTCGGCGACCGCGGCAAGCACGGCGGCGATCAATTCCGGATCCGGCGGCAGCGGGATGTATTCCTTGGCGCCCGCGTGGATCGCCGCGACCGCCGCGCGGGCGTCGGTCGAGGTCCCGCAGGCGACCACCGGCACCGTGATGTGTTCGGCTTCAAGCCGCATGATCAGATCGCGGATGTCGACCGCGACCTCGACCATCAGGAGATCCGCGCCGCGTCCGGAGCGCAGCACGCGCAGCGCCATCTCGGCGCCGTCCGCATGGGTGACGGTCGCGCCCTTTTCCATGGCGAGCTTGGTGGCGAGCGTGAGCTGGCCGTGGAGAGTGCCGACGATCAGGAGGCGCATTGTTTCAAGTCCTTCTTCGTATTCTCTTGCCGGGTAGGGCGAATAGCGAAGAGTGAGTAGCGAATAGTGCTGCGATTTTCTCTTCTGCTCGCTATTCGCTACTCCCTATTCGCTAGCTTCGTTCCGCCTTGATGATTTCCGTCATGGTGACGCCGAGTTTTTCTTCGACCAGCACGACTTCGCCGCGCGCGACCAGACGGTTGTTGATGTAGATGTCGATCGCCTCGCCGACCTTGCGGTCGAGTTCGAGCACCGCGCCCGGTCCGAGCTTGAGCAACTCACCGACATCCATCTTGGCACGGCCGAGCACGGCCGATACCTGCACCGGCACGTCGAATACGGCTTCGAGGTCCTCGGCGCTGCGCGTCGTGTCGTCCGAATCTTGCGCGAACGCCATGTCCTCGGCGCGCGGCACGACATCGGGAGTCTGATCGAGCTCGGGCAGCGGCACTTTTGCGTCACTCATCGTTCAGTCTCCAAAACTCTTGTTATGCCGGCGTGTCGCCGCGGCGCGCCGCGACGTAGCGGGCGACGGCCTCGCCGATCACGGCTTCGGTGCCGGCGCGATCGCGTGACAGTCCACCATCGGCCCATTCGATGCGGCAATCGCCGAGTGCCATGCCGGGTTCGGCGAGCACGACCAGGCGCCCGTCGAAGCCGTGCATGCGGGCGATCTCCTCGAGCCGCTGATGGGTTGACTCGTAGATCGCTTCGGCGACCCGCACGACCACATGCGGGGCGGCGACCAGCTGGCGAAAGCAGGACGCGGCCAGCGTTGCGACTTCTTTGAACGGCTCCATGGCGATCAATTCAGGCGCAAGCTTGCGCGCGACCGCAAACGCCACCTCGACCGATTCCGCCTCGAGCCGCGCCTCGATCCCGCCAAGTCCCTGCGTCAATCCGGCGAGCGTCTGCGCGATCCGCTCGCAGGCGGCCGCGGTACGGCCGGCGATCTGGGCTTCTGCCGCCGCGGCGCCCCGGCGAAAGCCGTCCTCTTCGGCGCGCGCGAGCGCGGACTGATGGGCGGCGAGCGAAACCATCGGCTTGGCGGGCTTTGCGTTGGCCGCAAAGTCGTCTTCGAAGAGGAATTTTGCCGGGGCGTTCATGTATCTACATCACCAGTTCGTCGTCGGCACGGTTCTTCGAAATCATGATTTCGCCCTTGGCGGCGAGATCCTTCGCAAGGTTGACCAGCAGCGCCTGCGCTTCATCGACATCGCGCAAGCGCACCGGCCCGAGTGCCTGCATGTCGTCGACCAGCATCTTGGCGGCGCGCGTCGACATGTTGCCGAGAAAGAACTGGCGCACCGGATCGGCTGCGCCCTTGAGCGCGACCCCGAGCTTGTCCTTGTCGACGTGGCGCATCAGCGTCTGCGCCGAAGCGGTGTCGAGCTTGACGAGATCGTCGAAGGTGAACATCAGCGTCTTGATGCGCTCGGCCGCCTCGCGGTTCTGCTCTTCCAGCGATGTGATGAAGCGCGTCTCGGTCTGGCGGTCGAAGCTGTTGAAGATTTCCGCCATCACCTCGTGCGCGTCGCGCCGGCGCGTCTGCGAAAGGCTCGACATGAATTCGGTGCGCAGGGTGTTTTCCAGCCGCTCGATCACGTCCTTCTGCACCGCCTCCATCTTGAGCATGCGCGACACGACGTCGAGCGCGAGCTCTTCCGGCAGGATCGCGAGCACGCGCGCGGCATGCTCCGGGCGGATCTTCGAGATCACCACCGCGACGGTCTGCGGATATTCGTTCTTGAGATAGTTCGCGAGCACCTGCTCCTGCACGTTGGAGAGCTTCTCCCACATGTTGCGGCCCGCGGGCCCGCGGATTTCCTCCATGAGATTGGAAACGCGGTCGGGCGGGAGGTGCCGCTGCAGCAGCCGCTCGGTCGCGTCGAAGTTTCCGAGCAGCGCGCCTGACGCTGAAAGACGCCCGACAAACTCGAGCAGCAAGGCCTCGACGGATTCAGCCTCGACCGTGCCGAGCGTCGACATGACAAGCGAGAGCTGGCGCAATTCATCGTCATCGAGCAGCTTCCAGATCTTGTCGCCGTGCTGTTCGCCGAGTGCGAGCATGAGCACCGCGGCGCGCTCGGGACCCGTCAGGGGACGTCCCGTGCCACTGCCATTCTGTGCCTGGCGGCCCGCCAGGGTGGCGACGAGGTTGGCGATCTCGTCCTGTTTTGCGGCTGGAGCGGACATGGCGCCTTCGGTTTAGGCTGGGGCGTCTTGCAGCCATTGTCGGACAATGGCCACGGTTTCATTCGGATTGCGCTCGGCGAGCTCGCCGACTTTCTGCATCGACTCCGCGTGCACTTGACCCTGCACCTGCGCCATGTCGATCATTTTCGATGTCTGGCTGGTGGGTACCGGCAGTGTGCCGTCGGCAAGCGCGGCATGCACGGTATCCAGCGCCGTCGCGCCAGGAAGCGCGGCGGCGATGGCGCGCGGCGCGTCGGGCGTCAGGATGCGCCGCACCAGCGGCCGCACTACGAACAGCACCACCACCAGGCTGAGCAGCGCCATCACGGCAAGCTCGATGCCACGCATGAGGTCGTCTTTGGTGAACTGCAGGAAGGACATCAGGCCGGTCGGCTCCTGGATCGCGGCCGCGGACGTTTCGGCGAAGCGCAGGTTGACGACCTCGATCTGGTCGCCGCGCCTCTGGTCGAAGCCGATTGCGGTGCGCGCCAGCGCGGCGATGCGGTCGAGCTCTTCCTTGCTGCGCGGCTGGTAGACCGTCTCGCCCTTCTCGTTCTTGCCGTAACTGCCATCGACCAGCACCGCCGCCGAGATGCGCTTGACGCGGCCACCCTCGGTGACCTCGGTCTTGGTCGAGCGCGAGATCTCGTAATTGGTGATTTCCTCGGACTTCTTGCTCTGGTCGCGTGCGGCCTGGCCGGGTTGGCCCTGCTGGTTGGTCTGGGCGCCGGGCAGTTCGTTGCCGACGGTGACCTGGCCTTCCTTGCTGTCGTTCGAGGCGGACTCCTCGCGCGTCTGGCTGGAGCGCAGCACGCGTCCCTCGGGGTCGAACTTGTCGAACGTCTCGGTGATGCGGTTGTAGTCGAATTCGGCGGAAAGCTGCACGCGCGCGCGGCCGGGCCCGACCACCTGCGAGACAATCGATTCGATCTGCTCGCGTAGGCGCCGCTCGAAGCTTGCCTGGCGTTCCTGGCCATCGGCGCCACCGCCCGCCCCAATCCCTTCGGCGGCGCCGTCCGCCAGAAGATTGCCCGCCTCGTCGACGATCGAGACCCGCTGCGGCTTGAGCCCGTTGACCGCCGAGGCGGCGAGGTGGCGGATCGCGCGAATTTGTTGCGGCTCCAGTGCGCCGCGGACCCGGAGCACGATCGAGGCCGATGGCTCGACCTTGTCGCGCGAGAACAGCGGCCGTTCCGGGAGCACGAGATGCACGCGTGCGGCCTGTACCCGGTCGATCGCCTTGATGGTGCGGGAGAGTTCGCCCTCCAGCGCGCGCAGATGATTGATGTTTTGGACGAAAGAGGTGGCGCCGAGGGTGTCGGACTTGTCGAAGATCTCGTAGCCGACGCCGCCGCCCTTGGGCATGCCGCCTTCGGCAAGCTTCATGCGCACGCGCGTGAGCTTGTCGCGCGGCACCATGATGATCGCGCCGTCATTCTTGATCTCGTAGGGAATGGCCTGGCGCTCGAGATCCTTCACGATCGCGGCCGAGTCCTCGACCGACAGGTCCGTGAACAGCGGCGACATCTGCGGCGCGGTCACGCGCAGGATGATGAAGGCGAATGTGCCGATGAGCGCGGCCGTGACGGCAGCCATCGCGCCGATGCGCGCGGCTCCCAGCGTCTTAACGAACTCGACGAGACCTTCCACGATTGCCCCAGCCGTTGTGGCCGGACGCGGAAGCGCCCGACCCGGCAAGTTTTGCCGGGTTCATGGTTTCCATCTGGTTAACGGCAGCGTTAATGCGCTGAAACATGGTGCAGAAATACAAAACAAGCACGCTGGCCGCTCATGCTGTGAGGGCCGGCGCGCTGGTTAGCATTTCGCTAAGAATTGGGCGGCTACTGCCGGTACTGCTGGATTCGCGTCGTGCGCAAGCCGGCGAGACCGTGGCGGTCAATCGAATATTGCCAGGCCAGGAACTCTTCGACGGTCAGGGTATAGCGGGTGCAGGCCTCTTCGAGCGACAAGAGCCCGCCGCGGACCGCTGCGACGACCTCAGCCTTGCGGCGAATGACCCAGCGCCGCGTGCCGGGAGCCGGCAAATCGGCAATAGTCAGGGGACTGCCGTCAGGCCCGATGACGTATTTCACCCTCGGGCGATGAGGTTCGGTCATTGATATACTCACACATACTAACTGGTACTCCGAAGAGGATAACGCGCCGGATTTAAAATTTAGCTAAGCGCCGCGCGAAAATAGGCAACAAATTCCTAATGTGGCTTAGGTAAATGCGGCGGAAATGCCGCGCCGCGGCTGTCCGGATTCGAAAGGCGGCAAACTTCTGCCGCTTGGCGCGCGCGAATCTTGGGCGCGGGGCCGAGCCAAGTATTTGATTTTCAAGTATTTGATTCTCGTGCCGCTCATGGATTTGAAGTTCCTGAGCGAGCCTTGTGGGTGCAGGAACTTCAAATCGGCGGCACCAGTCTTAGAGGCCCGGGCGCACGACGTTCTTGATCTTGTCGATCGTGAAGTTCGACCCGCCGATCGACAGCGTCGGCGGAGTCGAGCTGAGATCGACGCTGTCGACGGTTCCCTGCACGGTGGTCGAGACCGTGACCGGGTTGCCGCTGGTGTCCTTCGCGCTGATCGTCATTTTGTAATTGCCGTCCGGCCACTGCGTGCCGTTGTTGCCTTTGCCGTCCCACTTGAAGTCCTGCTGCCCGGCATTGAGCGTGAAGGTGCCCGAATAGGCAAGATTGCCGGTCGAATCCGCAATACTGATGCTGCCCGTGGCCGGCTTGTCCGCCGTGAATGTCCATTGCGCCTTGCCGCTGGCGAGCTTCGTCGTCGATCCGTCGACGGTCGCGGTCGAGCCGAGATACGCCATCGCGGCGGTCGATTGCGCCGACTGCTCGATGCTGATCAGCGAGGTCATCTGCTGGTTCATCTTCATCTGCTGCTCGACACCGGCGAATTGCACGAGCTGCTGGGTGAACTGGTTGGTATCGAGCGGATCGAGCGGGTTCTGGTTCTTCAACTGCGTCGTCAGCAGGGTTAGAAACGTCGAGAAGTTCGACGCCAGCGTCGCCGTGTCGGTCGTGGTGCTCATCGTTACGCCGGAATTGGCGCTCGGTGTTGTACCAGTCTGCGACTTGATCGCAGAGGGCATGATTGCGTCGGCCATGGTCTGTCCTCAAATCCTGATATCGACGCCGCCGGCGCGCCCGAGCAGACGGCCGTAGCCGCGGCGGGCCGCCTCGGCGGCGGCAGCTTCATCGTCAGGCACGATCAGTTGCGATGTGTGGGCGCTGTTGCCGCGCGGCGTCTGGTCGCGGGGCGCGGAGTTCTGGTCGCGCAGCGAGAATTGCAGACCGCCGTCGGTGTTCAGGCCGGCCTGCTGCAGCGCGCGTTCGAGCTGCGGCTGGTCGCGGCGGAGCAGATCGAGCGTCTCGGAGCGCTCGACGACGAGGTGCGAGGTGACCTTGCCGGCGTCATCGACGTTGAGCCGCACGTCGACGCGCCCAAGCTCCGGCGGGTCGAGCCGGATGTCGAAACGTTTTCCGCCTTCCTGCGCGCGCGACACGATCTCGACCGCAAGGCCGGCAACCGGAACCGCCGCGTCCATGCTGGCCTCCGCCTTGGGCGCCGCGACCTGGAACATGGTCGACAGAGGCAGTGCGATGGATTGGGAAAGACTGAGCGGCAGGATCGGGGCGTTATTCCCAGCCTGCGCGGAGGCCGGTGCGGCGACGGTGTCCGCGCGGGCCTCGCTTGCCCCCGGATAAACTACGGTCCTTGTGTACTCGGCCGATATCGGGGTCAGGTGCGGTGTCCTGGCGACCGGCACGAGTTGAAGATCTGCCGAAATATCTACGGTCCGGACCACATTGGATTCTGTGGACGGCGCCCGATCGGCAGCCGCGGCGGTCTTGGCATGAGCGCTTGCCGGCGGGGTGGCTTTCGGCTTTCCGGCAAGATCGACCTTTGCGTCGGTGTCGGCCTGTGGCTTGGCTCCGGCGGCTTGGGCGAGCGCGTTGAACGATGCCTGCTCGGCGGGATCAGCCGTTTTCGCATCGGTGCTTTCCCCGGAAGCTGCCGTTGCGGTCTGTTTAGCGGCTTCGGCTTCCGCGGCCTGCGGCGCCGATCCCAAGGTCGTCGCGGCGTCAATCGTCGCGCCATCCTGCGCCGTGCCGGCCGTGTTCGTCGTGCTTGCAGCGCCGCCGGAAGGATCAATGGTCGGGAGCGGGGCAACCGGCACCGCCACGACCTGAACCTGGACCGGAGCGGCATTCGGGTCCGGCGTGGCCGTCGCAGCGATGTCCTTATCGGGTTCGGCGGTCTTGTCGGTCTTCTTGTCGGTCGCCACGGCATCGCCGATTATGGCTGCGGCGTTGTCCGCCGCCGCCTTCGCCTGTGCCGCGGCCGCATCGGCCGGTTGTGCCGGAGTTTCGGTCCCGGTGACCTGCATTGTGTCGGATGCTTTAGCGCCAGCCTTGCCCGGCGCTTGGATTGCATCGGCCGGGGTCAGGGCGGGTTTGGCTTTCGGCTGTGTCGAATCGGGATCACCCGCTACAGGCTGATCTTTGGCCGCAACAGCCTTGTCACCGTCCTGCTGCGCCTTGGCGTCGTCGGCCGCCTGTGCGGAGCTGCGGTCGTCGGCGGCCTGCTGGCGGTCGGCCGCGTGAGCATCCTGCGCGCGTGTATCGCGCCCACGTGCCCGGGTGGCGGCGCGATCGTCAGCGGCCCGCGTGTCGTCGCGGCGATCGGGCGTGCGTGACCGGTCATGATCGGGCGCCGGGGGTCGTGCGTCGCCCGACGTCTCATCCAGCAGCGCATCGAACCGGTCCGGCGGCTGAGCGTTGGTCGCGGAACCCGCGCGGTTGGAACCTGGCTCGGGACGCTGGGGCCACTGCGGAATCGGATCCAGTGCAACGTTCGACAAGACATCACCTCATGCGGCGCGCGAGAACAGAACTTGATTAGCAAGCGCCGGGCCATGCCTGGTGCGAGACAATAAATGAAGCTATTTCAATTACTTGATGAAATTGAGGGGGCCATGCTGACGGCAAGGTCCCGGCAGCGCTTGCTTAGGCGCGGCAAGAACTGCCGGGCGCGATCAGCGATTCATTGCGCCGGGGCGGGCCGCCTTATAGGTATAGTCCATGCTCAACAGCCTCGATACGAAAGGCCGTCCACAGGATACGCGGGTCGTCGTCGCCATGTCGGGCGGCGTCGACTCGTCGGTGACGGCCGCGCTGCTCAAGGCCGAGGGTTACGACGTGGTCGGCGTGACCTTGCAGCTTTACGATCACGGGGCTGCCACGCACCGCAAGGGCGCCTGCTGCGCAGGGCGCGATATCCACGACGCGCGCGCGGTTGCCGAGCGTATCGGCATTCCACACTACGTCCTCGACTACGAGGCGCGCTTCAAGGAAGCCGTGATTGATCGCTTCGCCGAGAGCTATGCGGCGGGTGAGACGCCGGTGCCGTGCGTCGAGTGCAACCGCTCGATCAAGTTCATGGATTTGCTTGGCACGGCGCGCGAGCTCGGCGCCAGCGTGCTGGCGACCGGTCACTATGTGGTCAGTCGGCGCCTGCCGGACGGAAGCCACGCGCTCCATCGCGCCCATGATCCGGATCGCGACCAGAGCTACTTCCTGTTCGCCACCACGCAGGCGCAACTCGATATGCTGCGCTTTCCGCTCGGCGCTCTGCCCAAAGCGAAAGTGCGCGAGCTTGCGCGCGAATTCGGGCTCGCGATCGCCGACAAGCAGGACAGCCAGGATATCTGCTTCGTTCCCACCGGACGCTATTCCGACATCATCGCGCGCCTCAGGCCCGATTCCGCGGCGCCCGGCGATATCGTGGATTTATCCGGCAGGGTGCTCGGGCATCATGACGGCATCATTCATTTCACGGTCGGTCAGCGTAAAGGTCTCAAGATTGCCGCGCGCGAGCCGCTGCACGTGGTGCGCCTTGAAGCCGATACCCGCCGTGTGGTGGTTGGACCGCGCGCTGCGCTCGCGACGCGCATGATCCACCTGCATGACGTGAACTGGATCGGCGGCGGCACGGTCGAGGATGCGCTCGCTATGCGCCGCGAAGTCTACGTGAAAGTGCGCTCGACGCGCGAGCCGCGGGCCGCATGGCTCGGCTTTGGACGTGGCGGCGTCGAAGTCGAACTGATCGATGGCGAGGAGGGCGTTGCGCCCGGCCAAGCCTGCGTGTTCTACGACAGCGCCGATAACGAGGCGCGCGTGCTTGGCGGCGGCTTCATCTGCGCGACCGAGGCGGTGAGCAAGGTGGCGCGGCCGGAGGCGATGGCAGCCAACGGGTAGGCGTCTTGTTGGAGCAAGATTCTTTTCGAAAGCCGGTGCGACCTAGGACCTAGTCCGGCGCGAGCTTTTTCGGGATCATGTTCTTGTTGCGTTGAGGCGAGGGGGCGATGGTGGACACTCTCGATCGAATCACGGTCGAAAAAGCCTATGCGCGCTGGGCTCCGGTCTACGATCTGGTGTTCGGCAAGGTCTTTCAGGCCGGGCGCAGCGCCGCCACCGCGGCGGCAGAGCGGGTCGGTGGGCGCATTCTCGAAGTCGGCGTGGGCACCGGCATCGCGCTTCCTGACTACGCGCCGACCAACCGTCTCGTCGGTATCGATATTTCGGCGCCGATGCTGCGCAAAGCCCAGGAGCGCGTTGTCGAGCACGGTCTGACCAATGTCGAAGCACTGGCCGTCATGGATGCCAAGCATCTCGCATTTCCGGATAATTTCTTCGACGTGGTCGTGGCGCAGTTCGTCATCACGGCCGTGCCGGATCCGGAGGCGACGCTTGATGAATTCGCGCGCGTGGTCAAACCGGGCGGCGAGATCATCCTGGTCAACCACATCGGCGCCGAGAGCGGGCCGCGCAAGGTATTCGAATTGGCGTTTGCCCCGCTGGCGCGCCGGCTCGGCTGGCGCCCGGAGTTCCCGTGGGGCCGGCTGACCGCCTGGCATGACCGGACCGGCGGCATTCGCTTCATCGAGCGCCGGCCGATGCAGCCCCTCGGGCATTTCTCGTTGATCCGCTATGGCAAAGGCGAAAGCGCGGCGAATGCCGAGACGGCGCTCGCGGCCGGTTAAAAGCTGGAGGACGACATGAACGAAGACGCGTTCAATATGAGCGTGCGCAAGTTCCTCAAGAAGGTCGGCGTAACGGCGCAGCGCGAGATCGAGCAGGCGGTGCGCGCGGCGGCCGCCAGCGGCAAGCTCAACGCCGGCGCGCTGCCCGCCAAGGCGACATTCACCATTGGCGGAGTGAGCCTGACGTTCGATGTCGATGGTGAGATCGAGACCGGGTGAGGGCGCTATCGCCCGACGGTCTGGCGCTTCTTCGTTTTGGCGCCGGGCACGCCCTCGATGCTCAGAAGCGCCGCGCTGAGGACATCATGCGCGGCTTGAATATGCGCCGCGCGCAGTTGGTCCACCGTCATCTCGCCTCGCACACTCGCGACCAGCGAGATCTGCACGGACGGGCCCGGCAGGTTTCCCGCCTCCGGCCAGGTGAGCGTGACTTTCGCCGGGCTCCACGATTGCTCATGGGCGTCGGTGTGCGGCTCGTCGGCCGTGATACTGAGTTCCGGCTTGGCGACCATTGATATGCCTCGTGCAACAGTAACCGGTGCCCGGTCCGGTTCATAGCCAGTGCAAAATTTAGGTGAGCTGCACGGCCCTTTCATGTCGGAGAGTTCCACTTGCCCATTTCGGCGCTCTCGCTTACATCGTCCGACGTCGCGGCGGTCCGACTTGACGCCTTCGCAGCAAAGAGAGCAAAACGGTGCGGCGTTGCGGCTAAGTGCTTGAAAAAGCAGGATGGCGGGGTAGCTCAGCTGGTTAGAGCGGCGGAATCATAATCCGTAGGTCGGGGGTTCAAGTCCCTCTCCCGCTACCACAATATCATACAAATCAATGGCTTGCGTGCCAGGGCGGTCATTGCGATGCCGCTTCTGCTTTCCGCGTCCGTCCCGCCACCAGCCGCACTTTGCGCGGTGCGGCAAGCCAGACCGCGGCGGCGGAAACGAAGCACATCGCCAGAGCCAGCCAGAATCCCGCATTGTAGTGACCCAGGCGGTCGTACAGCAGGCCGGTCACCCAGGGGCCGGCGGCGCCGCCGGTGACGGCCGCGAACATGACCGTGCCGAAGATCATGCCGAAATGCGGCCCCTCGAAAATCTCCGCCACGATCGGGCCAAGGACGGAGGTTAGCGAATAGCCGAGGAAGCCCTGCGCCAGCACCATCGTGTAGAGCAGCCATGGCGTCGGCCCGCTCTGCAAGGCGATCAGCGCCGCAAAACAGATAGCAAAGCCGGCGCAGCCGAAGGTCCACACCCACTCGCGGCCGATGCGGTCGGAAACGTCGCCGAAAATGATCTGCCCAGGCACGCCGACGAGGCTGACCAGCCCGAGCGCCCATGCGGCCTGGGTCGGCGACACACCGATCTCAATCAGGTATTTCGTCTGATGCACTTGTACGGCATACCAGGCGTAGAGCGCGCAGAAATAGCCGAGCGCGATCCACCAGAAACGTGACGTGCGCAGCGTGCGCGCCAGCGTCCATTCGATCGCCGTCCAGGCCGGGTCGACGATGCTCTTGGCGCGCGCGCCTGCGGCGCGCGTGTCGGACGCACTGTCGCCGTCAGGGCGCAGGCCGATCTCCTGCGGGCTGCGCCGTAGCAGCAGATTGAGCGGCATCAGCAGGACGATCACCATGACGGCGAGAGTCCAGCAGGCGGTGCGCCATCCGTCGCGCGCGATCAGGATCTGCAGCCAGGGCAATAGCACGATCGAGCCGACGCCGACGCCCGAGAAGGCGATCCCGATCGCCAGTCCGCGGCGGCGAACGAACCAATTCGGAATGAATTGCGACTGCACGCCATAGCCGAGGAAATTTCCGCCGCCGCCGACCAGCACGCCGAGCGTGAGATAGAGCTGCCACGGCTCGCGTGAGATCGTCGCGAGTGCCATGCCGAGAGCAAGCAGCACCGCGCCGATCTCGATGACGATACGTGGGCCGTGCAGGTCCAGAAGGCGGCCGACAAACGGGCTGATGAAAGCCGAAACCAGAAATCCGAACGAGAACACACCGGCAACGACGCCGCGATCCCAGCCGAATTCACCGAGGATCGGGGGAAACAGCAGCGAGAACGCGGTGCG
>JBBWZU010000174.1:0-3870 GCA_039649225.1 Hyphomicrobiales bacterium
GGCACCGGCTGCGAGAACCGCAGCAGATCATCGGCGGGTGGCGCCGCGGAAGCCGTGGCAGGCGCGGCTTGGGCCGACGCCGAGCCCGTAGCGGCGGCGATTTCGGCGGGCGTCAATGGCTGCAGCAGCCGCAAATTGGTCCAGCCTTCGACCGGAGCCTTCTCGTTCGGCTTGGGCAGTTTGTGCGCGATATAGACCCACTCGCGATCGCCGGCTTTTTCGTCACGCGTGACGCAGACGATCTCGCCCTTGTCGAGCACATCGATGAAAAGAGAATCGCCCCGCGCATCCTTGCTGACATTGAGGCTGGTGGCCTGCACTTTATAGTAGCGGCAAACGGGCGCTTGGGCGGTGGCAGACCATCCCCAGACGGCGGCGCAAGCAGCGGCAGCAAGGCCCAGCATGAGGCGTCGGATCGTCATCATGCGCCGTCACATTGAAACGAACGAAGCCCAACTTTCATGACGATTCCTGACTGCCTGCGACATGCTCGAGCTGTGTATGCCCGTGTGCCGCATTGTTCATTCGCTCATCACAGTGAACGCGCGTGCCATTGCACGCAAGCTTCGTCCCTCCAATTGGATTGGCAGCCATCATGCACCACCGCATCGGTCCGCTGCCGAACGCGAAGGGTCATCAGGTTACGGCGCCGCGGGAGTTCCGACCCATTTGCCGGAACGGCTGAACTCGGAAGAGAACGCCAGCTCGGTCGCCCGGCCGATCAGATTGCCGACAGGAACCGGACCATGCGTGTCCGCCTGCCGGCTGTCCGCGCTGTTCGCACGGTTGTCTCCCAGCACGAACACGAACCCGGCGGGGACTGTCATTTCCGGCATGTTGTTTTGCGAAAAAGCCGGGTCGCCGACGTTGATATAAGGTTCTGTAACGCCCCTGCCCTCGATCACCACGTGTCCGCTCAAGACGGCGATCTTGTCACCGCCCAGCGCAACAATGCGCTTGATGAAGGTCACGCCCGGCTGCTTGGGATTGATGTAAGCTGCTACCTCGCCACGCGCCGGAGCGTGGGTGCGGTAATATCGCGTGTCGACAAGCAGCGTGTCGCCGACCCGTAGCGTCGGATCCATGCTGGCCGAGGGCACCGCGTAGGTGCCGGGTCCAGTTGTCGCCGCGGCGATCGCCGCCGTCAGCGCGACCGAGACGACGGGAGCCGCTGCGAGCAGCACGGCGTAAACATACCATCTATTATAGCGCTGCTTGTGATAGTCGCCGGCGCGACGGGCCGCCAAGACCGCATTGGTGATTGCAAAAGCGTACAAACTAACACCGAGCAGCATGACGCCTGCGATGATCGAGAAGCGTGGCAGCCAGCCGAACCAGCACAGAATGAAGGCCACATGCAAGGCAAGCAGCGCACCCAGCAACACGACCGCCCGGCGCGGCTGGCCGATATAGAGGTGGCCGAGGCCGGGCAGCAGCAATGACAGCACGGCGGCCGAGAGCGGCGATCGGATCAGTGGTTCGCCTGCTTGCGGCGCCAGAAGTGCGTCGGTCGCCATCGAACAAACCCTTTGCAATTCAGTCCGGATCGAACAAGGCTTGCGCAATTTTTTCCCGCGCGCCGGCCTCGGAGCGCGCCGTCACCTTGCGAACCGCGCCCGTCGCCGATTCCCGGACCGTCCAGGTCACCGGCGAATAGATCCCCTGCTCCGCCGTCAACACGATCTGCAGCGCCATCGCGAGCAGGCCGCGCAACCGATTATTGGTGCGGCGGGACACGATCTCCCAGCCGGGAGCAAGTTCGGTCATGGAGTTCCGCCAGTACCGATCCGGTTTCTACCGGTCACTGATAGACGGGACAGCTGGCCGCGAAAATAGCCGGCCCGCCAAACCGATTGGAAGCCACACTGCGCCTCAATTCACCAAAACGCCTATATGATCGTCTCACGACGATCGAGTGCTTTTGATGACGCGCCCGTTTGCCCTACCGAACCGCCGGGCGCGAGGGTTTGAACCGGATCACCAATCGAATGTCAGTTGCGGAGAAGCCGTTGGACGGCAGCAAGACTGTGGCTGACGAGTCCGGAGACGCGCTATCGCTACGGCGGCGTTCGTTGTTGCGCGCGCTTCGCCACCCATTTGCGTGGGCGTCGCGCCTGGTCACGCAATTTCGCCAGGACAATCCGCGCCAGCAACTGACCATCCTGTACCAGGCCGTCGGAATGACCGGCCTTCTGATCGCCGGCGGCATCAGCCTGAGCAGGCTCCTCCTGCCGCTCGAGCCGGGCGACAAGCCACCGAACCTGTTCGCCATCACGCAGGCGCTGGCGAAATCCAACAGCTCGGACGTCACCTTGCGGGCGACGCAACGCCTGGAAGCCATCATCGGTGAACTGATCGCACTGCGCCGTCAGGAGCCCGCGCTGGCCGCCGATATCGACGCCGCTTTCGCCGAGCTCGGCCGGGGCAGCACCGCGCATGCCGAAGCCCTCTTGCGCAAGAAGATCGCCCAGAGCCCCGGATTTCAGGACGCGGAGCGACGCAAGCGCGCCGAATACCATCGCTATCTGGCGGGCGTCGTTTTCGTGCAGAGCAAGGACAACGCGTTGCGCGAGTTGCAGGCGGCCGCGCGCGACGATCCTGACAGTTTCAGCATCCGGCGCGATCTCGGTGATGTCGCGCTGGCCGCCGGCAATTCGGGCGAGGCCGAGCACGCCTTCCGCGAAAGCCTGCGGCTGGCCCACGCGGCGGGCAATCCGTCACAGGAGGCGCAAAGCCTGGTCGGGCTTGGCGACGCGATGTTCGTGCGCGGCAATGGCGCCGCCGCGATCGGCGCCTATGAGCAGGCCTCCAGGCTCATCGAGCAGGAGGTCCAGCGTGATCCCGCGAACAGCCAACACAAGCTTGCGCTTGCGATCGGCTTCATGAAAATCGCCGACGTGTTGCGCGACCGGATCGGCGACCGTGACGGCGCGCTCAAATCATTGCGCCGCGCCCTCGCGCTGCTGCGGGAGCAAACCAAGGCCCAGCCCGGCAATGAAACCTTGCAAGCCGAGCTCGCGAACTGCCTTGGCAATATCGGCGACATTCAGCGCGATAAAGGCGAGCGCGACAACGCGCTTGAAGTCTATCGCGACAGCCTGGCCATCCGCCGCATGCTTGCCGACCAATCCCCTTCCAATGGCAACGCTCAGCTCGATCTCGCAACCGGGCTGCGCCGCACCGGAGACATTCTGCGCGACAAAGCCGATTTGGAGCATGCGCTCGCAGCCTATCGCGAGGACCTCGCGCTGCTGACGCGGCTTGCCGACGGCGACCCGACCAATGCGCGCTGGCAGCGTGGATTGCGCGTCTCATACGTGCGCGTCGGAGACGTGCTGCGCGAAACGGGCGCGAGCGAGGACGCGCTCAAGCACTATCAGTCCGGCCTCGACATCGCGCTGAAGCTCGCCGCGTATGACGCGCAGAATACCGTCTGGCAGCGCGACCTTGCGCTCACCTACGACCGCATCGCCGACATCCGCTCCGGTCAGCGCCGCTGGGATGACGCCATCGAGGCGCTGCGGCACGGTCTCGACATCCGCCGGCAGCTCACCGCGCGTGATCCGTCCAACACGCAATGGCAGCGCAGCATCCTCGTCGGTCTGGTCAAATTCGGCGATATCTACAAGGCGCAGGACCAGCGCGATGCCGCGATTGAAGCCTACCGCGATGCCCTCGTCATCGCGCAAAAACTCACGCAGCGCGATCCGGCCAACGTGCTGTGGCAATCCGACGTCGCGGAGGTGCTGTGGGATCTGGCGGAGGTCGGGGTCGATCAGCGCCAGAATTTGGAAGCCGTGATACGGACGCTCGAGCCGATCGAAAAGAACGGATTGCTGTCCGAAACACAGCGCAAGTTCCTGCCGCAGG
>JBBWZU010000180.1:0-8529 GCA_039649225.1 Hyphomicrobiales bacterium
CTCGCCTTCATCAGCGACAGCGCGCAACCATGCGGCGCCTGCGCCATAAGCTTCGGCCGTGAGATCATGCGCCCGCGCGCGTATTTCGTCGTGGCTGAGGGCGTATGCCCGGCCCGTCAAGAAGCCGACCGCCGCCAGTCGTCGTTCCGGGACTGCGGCAATCGTCGCCGCGGCCAGCGCCCGCATCTTCTCGGCGAAGCTCGATCCCGAGATGAACTTTGGCTTGATCGGCGCCCAATCAGTCTCTGCCAGCGCGATGAAAAGATCGTCCCGGTTCTTGAAGTTCCCGTAGATCGCCCCGGTGGTCATGCCGGCGCGCAGGGCCACATCCTCCAAGGTCGTGCGCTCGTACCCCTTTTCTCGCGTCAGCTCACGCGCGGCTTCGAGGAGCTTGGCGCGGGTGCGGGCTCGCTTGTCGCCTTTGGGCCGCCGTCTAGCGGTGGTTGCGTTCGATTCCATCGGTCCGAATTTAGTCTATTGCAATTTAATATGGAATCTATTTTATAGAATCATCATTTTATGAAAAACAGAAGATCGGCATGGCTAACGAAAACAAGATCGCGACCGCGATCGGAGCCTATATCGACGCCGAAACCCTCGCGGGAGCCGCAACGCTGGTCTGGCGCGACGGCAAGGTGGTCCAGACCACGTGCGTGGGCTGGCGCGATGTGGAGGCCAAGCTGCCGATCGCGCGCGACACACTCTTCCGCATCGCCTCGATGTCGAAGCCGATCACGTCTGCGGCTGCGCTCATGCTGCTCGAGGAGGGCAGGTTCGCGCTGGGCGATCCGATTGCCCGCTGGGCGCCGGAGTTTTCGCAGATGCGCGTCCTGATTTCGCCCGATGGCCCCCTCGACCGGACCATCGTGGCGGAACGGCAGATCACTTTCGAGGATCTGCTCACCCACCGTTCGGGGCTGACCTACGGGGATTTCCAAGCCGGCCCAATCGCGAAGGCTTACGCAGACTCGCTCGGCGGCGCCATCGACAGCAAGGTGGCGCCCGATGACTGGATCGCAGAGTTGGCGGCACTGCCGTTGATCGACCAGCCGGGAGCCGCCTTCCACTATAGCCATTCCACCGATCTTCTCGGATTCCTCATCGCACGCATCGATGACGCTCCGCTCGACGACGTGCTCAAGCGCCGCATATTCGGCCCGCTGGGCATGCGCGATACAGGATTCACGGTGCCCATCGAGAAGCGCGGCCGGCAGGCCGCGCTGTATGGTTTCGATGAGGCGGGCCGGCTGACGCGACGCCGCGCCGTTCCGGGCGGCGCAGCGCTACCCGAGCGGCCAGAGGACATGGCCTACGTTTCCGGTGGCCAGGGTCTCTGGTCCACGCTGGACGACTATCTCGCCTTCGCGCGGATGTTCGTGGGTCAAGGCTCCGTTGACGGCGTGCGGCTGTTGCAGCCGGAGACCCTGGCGTTGATGTCCTCGAATTGTCTAACCCCAAGCCAACGCGCCAAGTCCGAGATGTTCGGCTTGCCGTTGTTCGCCACGGGTCACGGATATGGGATGGGCGTTGCCGTGGTGATGGAGCCCGATAGCGGGCTGCCAACACTGTGTGGCGGCGGCATGGGCGCGGTCGGTTGGCCAGGCGCGTATGGTGGCTGGTGGCAGGCCGATCCGAACGACAACTCCGTGGCGATCTTCCTGGCGCATAACATGATTGAGCTGGATCAGTTCGCCAAAGGCATCGGCCTCAGCGTCTATGGTGCTATCACGCGGTTCCAGGCACTGCTTCGGCAAGTCGCCGCCTAGACGCCTAGATATCCCAGCCTTGGCTCTTCTTGATGATGACCGACTTCACCATGCCGCTGCCCTGCCCGACCGCGGTGCGGACGGCCTGCGCGGCGAACTGCTGCGCATCGCCGCGATGGCTGATCACGGTGCCAAGGCTCGCCCCCATGGTGCCGATCATCACGGTCGCGAGCAGCACCGCACCGATCGCGCCCGAGCGCGGATAGAGCAGGCACAGGCCGGCGACGATCTCGACCGTGCCGGCGATCACCAGGAAGGTGTTGCCGAGGCCGATCATCGCGAACGGGGTGGCCATGAAGTCCATGCCGGCCAGCTTGGCGTAGCCCGCCGCGAGAGCAACCAGTCCCGCCAGCATCTGAAGGCCGTAGAAAGCGATGGTCTTCATTGTGGATCTCCTGGCGGTCTCGGCGGCGGGTGCGTCTGCCGCATTCCTTCGATGCCGTGACCCTATCCGCGCTACGTATTGTCCCGATGTCGCCTAAAGCCGCTGTTGGTATCATTTGTATCGCATCCCCCTGCGTCATGCTCGCACCAGGCGACTGCGCAAAAGCCGCTGAAGTTGCGGTGGAAAATCCCGCTAACGATACAGATGATACAAAACCGTCATCACGCGACACACCGACGATACAGCCGGTCCCCACTATGAGTGTGGCCGGAGTAACTAATGTCGATTTCGTCGAAGCAACCGACTGTTTCGTACCAAGCACCCGTGCGCGATCCGGCTCGAAACGAAGAGCGCTACGCGCTCGCGATGCAATCGATCAACTACGCGGTGTACGACGCCGATCTTGAGGGCGGCGAAGTCTACTTTTCCGAAAGTTTGCGCAAGCTTTTGGGCATGAAGCCGGACGACCCGGCCTTCAACACCGGCAACATCATAGAGACGATCCATCCCGACGACCGCCCCGCCTATCGGGCGGCGATCGTCGCGCATCTCAAAGGCGACACGCCGCGCTTCGAGATCGATTTCCGCTATCGCAGCGGAGACGGCAGCTGGCGCTGGTGCCGCCAGAGCGGCATGGCGCAGCGTCATCCCGACGGGCGCGCCTATCGCATCGTCGGCGCGATGGCGGACGTCACCGAGTCGCGTCAACGCGACCGCGAATTGGAAGCCGCAAAGGCCGAGGCCGCCGCCTCCTATCGCCAGGGCGACGGCGCCATCGGGCCGACGACATCGAATGAAGAGCGCTATGCGCTCGCGATGGAATCGATCAATTACGGCCTCTACGATTGGAATCTGGAAACCGACAAGATCTACTACGCGCCCGGCCTGCGCATCCTGCTCGGGCTTCCCTACGCGGTGCTGCAGACACCAGAAGACTGGCGCAAGCGCATTCATCCGGCCGACTGGCCGCAATTTCACCGCCGCCTCATCGAGCATCTCAAGGGCGAGACGCCGCGCTTTGTCTGCGACATGCGCTATCGCACCGAGGAAGGCCTGTGGCGCTGGGCGCGCCAGCACGGCATCGCGTTTCGCGGCCCCGACGGGCGTGCGATCCGCATGGTCGGCGCCGCCGGCGACATCACCGAAATCAAGCAGCGCGAATTCGAGCTGATGTCGGTCAAGGCCGCGGCGCAGCGCCAGCTGCCCTCGACCACCGCGCATCTCGACGATGCCGAATCGCGCTACGCGCTCGCGCTGGAATCGATCAGCCAGGGCGCCGGCGCCTACGACGCCAATCTCGATACCGGCATGGTGTATCTCGCGCCCTCGCTGGTCGAGATTCTCGGCCTGCCCGAATACGGGCCGATTACCGCATGGTCCGACGTCATTCATCCGGACGATCGTGCGATGCACACGCGCATGACCGCCTCGCTCTACAAAGGCGAGATCGCGCGTCTCGACATGGAATTCCGCTATCGCGGCAAGGAAGGCACGTGGCGCTGGGCGCGCCAGCACGGCATCGTGGTGCGCGGGGCCGACGGGCGGGCGCGCCGCATGGTCGGCGTCACCGGCGACATCACCGAGACGCGGGCGCGCGAACAGCAGTTGCACATGGCCAAGGCCGAGGCCGCCGCCGCCCATCGCGACGTCGAAAGCGCGCGCGAGGTGATGCAGATCGTGCTCGACAATATGAGCGACGGCGTGATGCTGTTCGACAAGGACATGTGCTGGCAGTTCATGAACCGCCAGCTCGCCGAGTTTCAGCGCCTGCCGCCGGATGTCGCCTACCCCGGCGCCGCCGCCACCAGCATTCTGCACTATCAGGCCGCACGCGGCGATTTCGGCCCGGTTCCGGACATCGACGCGGAGGTCGAGAAGCGGCTCGCCATCATGCAGCGCGGCGCGCATTACGAACGGCGCACCGCGAGCGGCCGGTTCATCGAATTCGTCTTCAAGCCGCTCGACGACGGTGGCCTGCTTGCGATCTATCGCGACATCACCGAGTTGAAGGATCGCGAGGACGCGATCGCTGCCGCCAAGGAGGCGGCCGAGGAAGCCCTCGCCCAGCAGACCGCGACGGCGGAAGTCTTGAAGGCCATCAACAGCTCGCCGAGCGATCTCAAGCCCGTCTTCGACACGACGCTGCAGAAGGCGATGGAGCTGTGCGATGCCGCTTTCGGCGGCCTGATGACCTACGAGGACGGCGCGTTCCAGCTGATCGCCGAGCGCAACATGCCCGAGGCCTTCATCGCCTCGCGGCGCGGCAAGCGCCGGCCCGGCCCCAACACCGCCTTGGGACGGGTCGCGCGCGGCGAACCGCTGATCCATATCGCGGACATCACGGCCGACGAGCTTTATCATTTCGACGACGAGACGCGGCGCACATTCGCCGATCTGACCGGCGCCAGAACCTGCATCTGGATCCCGCTGCGCAAGGACGACCTCCTGCTCGGCGTCATGGCGGTCTACCGTACGGAGATCCGGCCGTTTACCGAAAAGCAGGTCGCGCTGCTGCAGAACTTCGCCGTGCAGGCGGCGATCGCGCTGCAGAATGCGCGGCTGTTCAACGAGGTCAAGGAGCGCACCGAGGACGCCGAGCGCACCAAGCAGATCATGCAGACGGTGCTCGACAACATGGGCGACGGCGTCATGTTGTTCGACAAGGAATTCAACATTCAATTCCTGAACCAGCAGCACCGCTTCTTTCAGCGCTTCCCCGAGGACATCGTCTATCCGGGCGCATCCGGCCACGCCATGCTGCGCTTCCTCACCGAGCGCGGCGACTACGGCCGTGACGGCACCGTCGAGGACATCCTGGCGCGGCGCACCGCGATCGCGCTTCATCCGGAGGGCGCGCGCTATGAGCGCCTGACGGTGAGCGGGCGCTACGTCGAGATCAAGTTCATCCCGTTGCCGGACGGCAGCCGGCTGGCGGTCAACCGCGACATCACGGAATTGAAAGACCGCGAGGAGGCGCTTGCGGCCGCCAAGGACGCCGCCGAGCGCGCCCGCGACGATGTCGAACGCACGCGCGAGGTGATGCAGACGGTGCTGGACAACATGATCGGCGGCGTCATGTTGTTCGACAGGGATTTTCGTCTGCAATTCCTCAACCGTCAGGTGATGGAGTTCCAGAACTATCCTTCAGATGTCATCAAGCCGGGGATCTCCGGCGAGGACATCCTGCGCTACCAGGTCAGGCGCGGCGACTTCGGTCCGGTGAAGGATGTCGAGGCCAAGGTGCGCGAGCGCGCTGCGCTGATCCGCAAGCCGGGCGGCAACCGCTTCCTGCGCAAGACGCTCGAGGGCCGCTACATCGAGTTCAATTTCCTCCCCCTCGCCGATGGCGGCACGCTGGCCTTCGGGCGCGACGTGACCTCGCTGAAAGAGCGCGAGGAAGCGCTTGCGGCCGCCAAGGACGCGGCCGAGCGCGCGCGCGACGATGTCGAACGCACGCGCGAGGTGATGCAGACCGTGCTCGACAACATGAGCGACGGCGTCACCTTGTGGGACAAGGACTTCCGCTGGATGTTCTCCAACAAGTTCAGCCTTGGCCTGTGGAACTACGATCCGCCCGACGCGCTCAAGCCCGGCCTTTCCGGCTTCGAGATGATCCGCATGCTCGCCCGCCAGGGCGAATTCGGCATGATCGGAGATCTTGAGGAGACCATCAGCGAAGTCACGCGGCGCATGCTCAAGCCTGGCGGCAGCCGCTACGAGCAGCCGACGACTAGCGGCAAATACATCGAATACAATTTCCGTCCCTTGAGCGATGGCGGATTGCTCGGCATCTACCGCGACATCACGGCGCTCAAGACTCGCGAGGAAGCGCTCGCCGCCGCCAAGGAGACGGCCGAAACCGCGCGCGATGCCGCCGAGAAGGAACGCGCCGAGGCGGAAGCCGCCAACCAGTCGAAGTCCACCTTCCTGGCAACCATGAGCCACGAGATCCGCACGCCGATGAACGGCGTGCTCGGCATGATCGACGTGCTGCAGCGCCAGGGCCTCGACGGCCCGCAGAAGCGCACCGTGTCGACCATCCGCGACAGCGCGCAATCGCTGCTCCGCATCATCGACGACGTGCTCGATTTTTCCAAGATCGAGGCCGGCCGTCTGGAACTGGAGGAGACCGCGTTCTCGCTCTCCGGATTGATCGAGGGCGTCGCCAACACGTTCCGCCAGCAGGCGATCGCCAAGGGCCTCGCGCTCGACGTCGACATCGATGCCGGCTCGGATGACGCGCTGGTCGGCGATCCGACGCGGGTGCGGCAGGTGCTGTTCAACCTGCTCGGCAATGCGCTCAAGTTCACCGAACGCGGCCGCGTGATGCTGCATGCCGGAACCTTGCCGCAGGGCGGCGGGCTCACCGAAGTGACCATCTCGGTCAGCGATACCGGCATCGGGCTTTCGGAGGAGCAGCGCGCGCGCCTGTTTCAGCCGTTTGCGCAGGCCGACTCCTCGACGACGCGCCGCTTCGGCGGCACCGGCCTTGGACTGTCGATCGTGCGGCGCCTCGCCCAATTGATGAAGGGCGACATCACGGTCGAGAGCCAGGAGAGCTCGGGCTCGACCTTCACGGTGCGGCTGATGCTGCATGCGGCGCCGGCCGATTCCCCGCTCAACACCACCTTGCGGACCGCGCCGCGCCCGGCCCGTTCGGCACGCTCGGCGGCGTCACGCGCCAAGCGCTCGCGCATTCTGGTCGCGGACGACCATCCGGTGAACCGCGAGGTGCTGGTGCGCCAGCTCGAGCTGCTCGGCCTTGCGGCGGACACGGCCAATGACGGCGTCGAGGCGCTCGAAGCCTGGGCGGCGGGTCGTGGCCAATATGCGGCGGTGCTCGCCGACATCCACATGCCGCGCATGGACGGTCACGAGCTGACCCGGCAGATCCGGGCCGAAGAGGCCAAGGGCGGCGCAGCAGCCGCGCGCACGCCAATCGTTGCAGTCACGGCAAATGCGATGAAGGGCGAGGACGAGCGCTGCCTTGCGGTCGGCATGGACGCCTATCTCGCCAAGCCGGTCAACATGGACCAGCTGCGCACCACGCTGGAGCGCTGGATCCAGGTCGACGATGTCTCGCGCGACACCACCGACGCATCCGATGCGCCGAAGCCACCCTCGGCGATCGACCGCGACGTGCTGGCGGCATGGCTCGGCGACGATGCGGCGGCGATCGACTCGCTGCTGGCGAAATTCCGCGATACCGCGATTTCGGCCGAGCGCGAGATCGGCTCGGCCTCGCGCAACGGCGACCTGCCGGCGCTGGCGGCGGCCGCGCACAAGCTCAAAGGTGCGGCGCAGACCGTCGGCGCCACCGGCGTCGGCGCCGCCGCCGCGGTGCTGGAGCAGGCCGGCAAGGCCGGCGACCGCACGCGCTGCCGCGAAGGGCTTGGACCGCTCGCCGCCGAGCTGCGCCGCGCGCTCGCCGAGATCGGCCCGGCGCCGGTCGGCATGACGAAGCATTAGGGCAGGACTGCGAACTCCACCGCGCTCAATCCTTCGGCGGCACGAACATGTAGCCGACGCCGCGCACGGTACGGATCGCGTCCGGATGCGAGGGGTCGACCTCGATCTTCTTGCGCAGCCTGGTGATGCGCAGATCGATCGCGCGATCGAAGGCTTCCATCTCGCGGTGCGCCGTGACCTCGAGCAGCCAATCGCGATTGAGCGGCCGGTTCGGATTCTCGGCGAAGACTTTCAAGAGATCGAGCTCGCTCGCCGCCAGCGTCTCCTCGCTGCCCGACGTCGGATCGATCAGCACGCGCTTTTCCAGGTCGAGCACGCGGCGGCCCATGCGCACGCGCGGCCCGGTGCTGGCGGTCGCGCCGGTCGAGCGGCGCAGCACGCTCTTGACGCGCGCCAGCAGCTCACGCGGCTCGAACGGCTTTGCGATGTAGTCGTCGGCGCCGGTCTCGAGCCCGACCACGCGGTCGACCGTGTCGGCGGCCGCCGTGACCATGATGATGCCGATGCGGCCGGAGCGCTCGCGCAGCCAGCGCGCGAGCACGAAACCGTCCTCGCCCGGCAGGCCGATGTCGAGCAGCACCAGCGCGGGAAGCTCGCGCTCCAACAGCTTGCGCAGGGCGGTGCCGCCATCGGCGCTGCTCACCCGGAAGTTCTGTTTGGCGAGGTAGTCGACCAATAGCTGGCGCTGGGCCGCCTCATCCTCGACCACAACGATGTGCGCACGATGATCCATGCCGGTAGAAAGTCCCGTGCCGTTAACCAAGTCTTCGGCGGCCCCGCCGAAAAGGCCGCCGCCCGTCGTGTCAGGGACAGTATATGTGGGGGGCTGAAATGCAATTCCCCTAAGGGACTTGGCAGTTCCGATCGTCGAAATCTTGACGAAAATCGTCCAATTGCGGACCCGCCACC
>JBBWZU010000190.1:0-2905 GCA_039649225.1 Hyphomicrobiales bacterium
CCATGCTGCGGCTCCTCGGCAGTCCGGTCGCCCGCATGCTCGGCTACATGCCGGGCCGGCTCGGCATCGGCGAGGACCTGCCGCGCGATGTATTTTTGGAGTGGGCGAGTTGGGTGATGAAGCCGCGCTATTTCTTTGACGACGCTACGCTTCAGGCGCTGGAGAACTTTCCGCATTACCGCGGCGCGCTGCGCGCGGTCTGCCTCACCGACGATCCCTGGGCAACGCCGCCCGCGGTCGATCTTCTGTGCGCCGGTTTCACCGGCACGACGGCGGAGCGCATCGACATCGCTCCGGCCGATGTCGGCGCCACAAAGATCGGCCATTTCGGATTCTTCCGCCCGGCGCATCGCGATACGCTGTGGCGCGACGCGGCGGAGTGGCTCGGATCGTAGGACGGGCAAAGCGCAGCGTGCCCGCGTGATTTGATGGCGGGCACGCGCTTCGCGCTTTGCCCGCCCTACGACTGCCCTACTCGGCGGCTTCGCGCACATACGTCGCGGTCGCGGTGCGCATCGTCACCAGCTCTTCGGCGACCGTCGGGTGCACCGCCATGGTGGCGTCGAAGTCGGCCTTGGTGGCGCCCATCTTGATCGCGATGCCGAGCACCTGGATCATCTCGCCGGCATCGGGTCCGGCGATGTGACAGCCGACCACGCGATCGGTCGCGCCGTCGACGATGATCTTCATCAGCATGCGGGCTTCGCCGCCGATGAACGCGACCTTCATCGGCCGGAACGTCGTCTTGTAGACATCGACGCGCAGGTAGCGCTCGCGCGCCTGCGCTTCGGTCAGCCCGATCACGCCAAGCTCGGGCTCGGAGAACACCGCGGTCGGCACATGGGTGTGATCGACCTTGGTCGGCTTGCCGCCGAACACCGTATCGGCGAAGGCATGCCCCTCGCGGATCGCGACCGGCGTCAAGGCGATCCGGTCGGTGACGTCGCCGACCGCATAGATGTGCGGCACGGACGTTTGGGAATATTCATCGACCGCGACGGCGCCCTTCGCATCGAGGCGCACGCCGGCGATCTCGAGCCCGAGCCCGGCGACGTTGGGACGCCGGCCGGTCGCGAACATCACCTGATCGACCACGATGTCGTCATGGTCGGAGAGCTCGACGCAGAGGCCATGGTCGACCTTCTCGATCGCCTCGACGATCCGCTTGCAGATGACGCGGATGCCGCGCCGCTCCATCTCGGTGCGCAGATGCGTGCGCACGTCGTCATCGAAGCCGCGCAAAATGTTCTCGCCGCGATAGACCAGCGTCACCTGCGCGCCGAGCCCCGCGAAGATGCAGGCGAACTCCACCGCGATATAGCCGCCGCCCTGGATCAGGATGCGCTCCGGCAATTCCTTCAGATCGAGCGCCTCGTTCGACGAAATCACATGCTCGATGCCCGCGATGCCGTTGCCCATGCCGGGCCAGCCGCCGGTCGCGATCAGGATGTGCCTGGCGCGGATACGCCGGTCGTCGGACAGCAGGCGCACCGTGTGGGCGTCCTCCAGCACGGCGCGGGTCCGCAGGATTTCCACGTTCGAGCGCAGCAGGTTCGCCACATAGGCGGCTTCGAGCCGCGTGATCTCGCGATCCTTGTTGGCGATCAGCGTTTGCCAATCGAATTTCGGCTCGGGCAGCGTCCAGCCATAGCCCTTGGCGTCCTCGAACTCGTGGGAAAAACGCGACGCATAGACCAGCAGCTTCTTCGGCACGCAACCGCGGATCACGCAGGTGCCGCCGACGCGATATTCCTCGGCCAGCATCACCCGCGCGCCGTAGTTTCCGGCGATGCGCGCCGCGCGCACGCCGCCGGAGCCACCGCCGATCACGAACAAATCGGTATCGAAATCGGCCATCGCGTCAGTCCGCCAAGCTGCAACCAGGCGTCACAGATTGTGGCCCTTCTTCTTCATCTCGGCGCGGAAGCGGTTCATCACGTCTTCGCCGATGCGCCCCTGCCACTGCTGGACGAAGCCGAACGTCTCGTCGAGCACCAGCGGCTCCTGCGTGAGCATCTTCTGGCCGGCCGGCGACTTGTAGAACGCCACCACGTCCTTGAGCTCCTGCTCGCTGAACCGCGCCGCATAGAACTTGGCGGCTTCATTGATGATCTCGGCGCGGCGCGGCGCGAACTCGTTGCGCAGCTGATTGCCGACGTCGGTGAGATCCTTGGAGAGCTGCGGGTTGGTCAGCAGCAGCGCGCCCTTGGTCTGCTCGATCACGCCGGTCACGACCGGATCGAACATCTGCGCGGCGCCCTTGAGCCCGAGCAGCTCTTTCGCGGCGGCGATCGCCGCGGGGGTGGCCGGCTGCGCCTGCGCCGGGCCGGCGAGCAGAGCGAGCAAGACCGCCGCGAGATAGACGAAGCGGGACATCGTGGTGGCGATCATGGGTCGATCCTTCCTGTCTGATACTTTACGGCCGCTCGACGGTGCGAACGCCGTCGGGACCTGCGATGATGGCCGTTTGGGCAAGCCCGATGAAAAGTCCGTGCTCGACGACACCCGGGATAGCAGCCAGCGCCAAGCCAAGCGAGCGCGGATCGGCGATCTTTCCGAGCGCGGCGTCGAGGATGAAATGCCCACCGTCCGTGACGAAAGCAAGGCCGGCCGCGGTCTTGCGCAGCGCCAGCGCTCCCGCATTGCCGGTGGCGGCGAACGCGGTCTGCACGGCGCGCTCGGTCGCGCGAAGGCCGAACGGCACAACCTCGATCGGCAGCGGATACTTGCCGAGCACCGCCACCCATTTCGACGCGTCGGCAATCACCACCATGCGGGCCGATGCCGCCGCGACGATCTTCTCGCGCAGCAGCGCGCCGCCGCCGCCCTTGATCAACGCGAGGTCGTGGCTGATCTCGTCGGCGCCGTCGATGGTGAGATCGAGCTGCGGCGTTTCATCGAGCGT
>JBBWZU010000197.1:0-3903 GCA_039649225.1 Hyphomicrobiales bacterium
CGGATCCGGATAAGCTGGCGGCTTATGCGAAGCTCGCGGGGCCCGCGATCCAGGCGGCCGGCGGCAAGTTCCTCGCGCGCGGCACGCCGGCGAAAACCTACGAGGCCGGGTTGAACCAGCGCTGCGTCGTGATCGAGTTCGACAGCGTCGCGGCGGCGACCGCCGCGCATGACTCCGCCGGTTATAAGGCCGCGCTCGATGCGCTTGGCAACGGCGCCGAACGCGACATCCGCATCATGGAGGGTGTCTAGCATTGACCTGCGCGCGCCGGGCCTTGATATGGATCAAGGCCTGGCGTCGCCGAGACAGTTACGATGCGAACGTCGGAATCGGAGCACCACATCCGGATTGAGGTGCGCCTCATCACCGGCGCGGTGATCGAGTTCGCTTCGGACACCAGCGAGATCGTGGCCGGCTAGTTGACGCGGGGACGGGCCTGACGGATCACTGTTGGTGCGGCGCGAATGCCATCGCTTTGCCCCGTGCCAAGCAATTATCGCTCGCGTCAGCCCCATAAAGTGTGCCACACCGGTGTACTGGCTGGTCTGCCGGCGCAACGTTTGCCGCCGTCCCGATGCAGGTCTTGCTGACGCCTGCCAAAGCCGCCAACCGATCATGACATCCATTTCGACAACCGAAGGAGATTGCTATGGCGATTCGCCCCAAGACCACGAAGATCATCGGCAAGGTCACCGAGCCCGAAGAGCAGGTGCCGGCGCCCGACCAGTTTGGGCAGCGCAAGCGTCCCGATGTCGGGCAATTTCGGCTGCAGGTCGACCGGCAGACGAAGTCGACCTACGCGACGCTCGAGGAAGCCGAGCAGGCCGGCTCCGCGATCAAGCAGGCGCACCCGATCGTTCAGGTCGCGGTCTATGACAGCAAAGAGGGCATCAACACGATCATCGAATTGAAGGAGTGACGAGGTAGGCTGACACGTTCGCGCGCGCTTGCTAGGAAGTATGCGAAGAAAACGGGAGAGCGAACGCGCCATGCTGAAGAAGCCGCATTGTCCGGTCATTGCGATCGAGGAGCATTATTCCGACGCGGAATTGACCGCGCTGTTTACCGGCCGCGATGCGTTCGCGCCACCCCGCGTCATGAAGGCGCTGGAAGATGTCGGTGAGGCGCGCCTCAGGGACATGGACGAGAGCGGCATCGACGTCCAGGTTCTGTCGCACAGTGCGCCATCCTTGCAGAAGATCACGTCGGGCGCAGTCGAGCTCGGTCGGCGCGTGAACGATCGGCTCGCCGCGATCATCGCGACGGCGCCGCAGCGCTTTGCGGGCTTCGCCGTATTGCCGACCAGCGATCCGGTGGCGGCCGCCGACGAGCTAGAGCGCTGCGTGACCAAGCTCGGCTTCAAGGGGGCGATGATCCACGGTCTTGCGCACGGGCACTTCATTGACGACGCGCGCTATTGGCCGATCTTCGCGCGCGCCGCGGCGCTCGACGTGCCGATCTATCTGCATCCGGCGATGCCGCACGAGGCGGTGATCGATGCCTATTACAAGGAATACGCCGAGGACTATCCGGTGCTGCTGCGCGCCGCATGGGGCTTCACGGTCGAGACCGCGACGCTCGCCGTGCGGCTGGTGCTGTCCGGCGTGTTCGAGAAGCATCCGACGCTGAAATTCATCCTCGGCCATCTCGGCGAGGGCCTGCCGTTCCTGCTCTGGCGCATCAACAACGGGTTGGCGCGGCCGGGACAGAGGCCGGTGCAGTTCCGCGATCTGTTCTCGAAACATTTCTCGGTGACGACCAGCGGGTTCTTCTCCGATCCGGCGCTGCTGCTGTGCGTGCAGGAACTCGGTATCGATCGCATTCTCTTTGCGGTCGACTATCCGTTCGAGGCCAATGCGCCGGGGCCGGCGTGGCTGGAAACCGTGCCGCTGTGCGATGAGGACAAGGCCAAGATCGCAAGCGGAAACGCCAGGCGGCTGCTCAAGATGTAGCGTCTCGCCATCGCTAACCGCGCATTAACGCGAGCTGGCGAAGACGCTGCGAACTTGCGCCGAATTTTCCGGAAATCGCTAGACCGGTTTCAACAGCTTGCTGCTAGAAGCGCTCAGAGGTGGTGGACGTCAACCGGTGGGCGGTGACATGCAAATGACCATGCTCAAGTTCAAACCGCGCGCGAAACCTGCAAACCGGCGCTGCTCCGAGCGTCACGCCACCGGTGGGATCGCCAAGATCCAGCTCGGTACCGGCTCGCTGCCGCGCGATTGCTGGGTTTCCGACGTTTCCGATGGCGGCGTGCGCCTGCACGCCGAGGGCATGGACGTGCCGGATGAGTTCACGCTGGTGCTGATGGGCGGCAACGGCGCGCGACGCGATTGCCGCGTCGCCTGGCGGCTCGGCCACGAGATCGGCGCGCAGTTCATCGATCGTCCGCAGTCCGGCTTTGCGAGCAAGATCGTCGGCGGACGCTAGAGACCCGTTGCGGGCTGCCGCGTCGCGGGCTGCCGCGTCTTCGTGCCAACGGCGGAGTTTCCGAAGCTGCCGTTGTTGAATGAATCATACGAATAATTGGTCTGCGGGTTATTCCAGCCGAACGCGGCGGTCGAAGTCTGCTGGGCGCGGCGCGCCGCGGCGGCACGGCGGGCCACGATGCGGCGCTCGCGTGCGAGGCGGACCGCGCGCGCCTTCTTGATGGCCGCGGCCCGCGCGGCCCTTTGCACGGCCGCGCTCTGCTGAATGCTGTTCTGCGCGGACGGCGGTACGATCTCGGCAAACGGTCCGCCGACGGGCAGCACCCCTGACGGCGGCAGCGCGATCTCGCGTTCCTGGATGGCGGGCGCTTCGAAAACCGGCGCCGCAGCCGCCACCATGACCGGCTGGCTTGCCTCGGCGTCTCTCATCGCCACCGGAGTAGCTGACATCGACTCTGCTTCGGCCTTCGTTTCGATCACGACCGGCGCGGGATTTGCCGCAACCGGGACCGGAAGCTCGGCGGCGAGCATCGGCGCCACGGTCATCGGCGATGTGTCGACGATCAGGATCGTGCCCGGCGTCGCGCCGGCCGGCAGGGGCTGGCGCCCCCGCTGCGCGAGCTCCGCGTGCAGGAAACCGGCGCGATCGTCCTGCGCAACGCGGAAGGCCGCCACCATGCCAAACGAGAGCGTCAACAGCCCAAGGGCTGTGACAATGGCGGCAATCACCGCGCGGATATCGGGCAGCATGGCACCGGCCCTTGGACAACAGCGCCCGCCAGACGCCCGGGCAGACTAACCTTCCGGAACACCGCGGTCGCCGTTACGTCGGCCTCAAACCTGTCGGTGGTCCATCATTTCGCCGGATTATGATTAGCTGAGTCGCTTGCGTGGAGGAATCCCGCTGTCGGCCAAAGACGTTAACGACGTCGTCGGCCAAAGGCCTGGCGCAAGCTTAATGGCGGATCGGGCTACTATAAGCGGCTGATCACCAGGCTCCGAGCCACTTTCCGATATCGTAGACGGTGGCGCCCGCCGCGAGCGTAACGAACGCCGCGAGCACGACCCCGATCAGCGCGGTGGCGCCGCCGCGGCCGACGACTTCGACATCGTGCCTGAGATCGTGTCGCATCATGGTTGTGTCCCGGCGAAAATCCGTCTTGTGGCCCCCGCATCTACATAGGCTCATTAAGGCTGCGACGGAATGGCGCAGGCAGGGTATAGGAGCCGGTCAGCCATGTGACGGGCGCGGGACTGACGCACCGGGACGAGCCGTTTCGGGTCAATTGGGATGCTGTCCGGGGATCCGTAAGCAAGAAATCCCCACCGAGTTTCGTTTCGCCGCGAAATGCTCTAGTGCTGCGGCCGCGCAGCGCGCCGGGCCCGTAGCTCAATGGTTAGAGCCGACCGCTCATAACGGTCTGGTTGGAGGTTCGAGTCCTCCCGGGCCCACCACTCACCAGTTCGCCGGCAT
>JBBWZU010000265.1:0-11189 GCA_039649225.1 Hyphomicrobiales bacterium
GGGGTGCCGGCGGGGCTCTATGCCGGTTACAGCGATGGCTGGGGCAGCCAGCTCGTGATGCGCCTGACGGATGTATTCCTGGCGGTGCCGCAGCTCATCCTGGCACTGGCGCTCGCCCAGCTCCTGAGGCCGAGCCTCGAAAGCGCGATGGCGGCCCTGACCTTGACCTACTGGCCGTTCTTCACCCGCATCGTCTATGCCGAGACCCAGCGGCTGCGCCACGCCGTGTTCATCGAGGCGCTCGAGGGCCTGGGTGCCGGGCCGTGGCGCATCATGTTCCTGCACGTGCTGCCCAACGTCGCCTCGCCGATCATCGTGCGTGCGACGATCGGCATGGGCTACGCGATCCTGACCGCCGCCGTGCTCGGCTTCCTGGGCATGGGCGCGCCGCCGCCGCAGCCCGAATGGGGCCTGATGGTCGCCGAGAGCCGCCAGTTCCTGCCCGACGCCTGGTGGTTCGCGACCTTCCCCGGTCTTGCGATCTTCCTGGTCGTGTTCGCCTTCAACCTGCTGGGCGACGGGCTGCGCGACATCGTCGACCCGCAGCGGCGCACGTGAGACCGACACATGACCGCGTTGCCGCTACTCGACATTCGCGATCTCACGGTGGAGTTCTCCACCCGGCGCGGCATCGTGCGCGCGGTCGAGCACGTCGACATTGCGATCGCCAAGGGCGAGACCGTGGGCATCGTGGGTGAATCCGGCTCGGGAAAGTCGGTGACCTCCTATGCGGCGATGCGCATTCTCGACCGCGCCGGCCGGATCGCCGACGGCACGGTGACGTTCACCGGCATCGATGTGCGGCAAGCGAGCGAAAGCGACATGCGTGCGCTGCGCGGCCGCGAGATGTCGATGATCTTTCAGAACCCGCGCGCCGCGCTCAATCCGAGCCGCAAGGTCGGCCGCCAGATCGTGGATGTGCTGAGACAGCACGCGCAGGCGGACGCCTCGCAGCTCGCCGAGAAGGCGATCGAGATCCTCGAGCAGGTGCGGATCGCACGCCCGCGCGAGCGCTACCATGCCTATCCGTTCGAGCTCTCGGGCGGCATGTGCCAGCGCGTCGTGATTGCGCTCGCGCTCGCCTGCCGGCCGCAGCTCCTGATCGCGGACGAGCCCACCACGGGGCTAGACGTCACCACCCAGAAGACCGTGATGGAGCTCATTGTCGAGCTCACGCGCCAGCGCGGCATGTCGACCATCCTGATCACCCATGACCTCGGGCTCGCCGCCACCTATTGCGACCGCATCGTGGTCATGGAGAAGGGGCGCGTGGTCGAGAGCAACGTTGCGAAGGCAGTCTTCACCGCCCCAGAACATCCCTACACCCGCAAGCTGATGCGGGCGACACCGCGGCCGGGCGCCTCGCTGCGCGAGCTGTTGCCGGAGGATACGGCCCCGCCGGCGGCAGCACCGGCCGCGCCCAATGGGAACGGCTCGCATGGCGGGCCGCTGCTGGTCATCGAAAAACTGGTGAAGGAATATCCGCGCAAGGGCAGCAACGCACTGGGCAAGCTGTTCGGCCGCAGCCCGCCGACCGAGCCTGAGACCTTCCGGGCGGTGGACGGGATCAGCTTCAGCATCACCCGTCGCGAGAGCGTTGGTTTCGTCGGCGAGTCCGGCTGCGGCAAATCGACGACGTCGACCATGATCATGCGGCTCATCGACCAGACCGACGGCGCCATCGTGTTCAACGGCGAAGACATCGGCGCAATCCCGGCCAGGCAGTTTGCGCGCCTACCGCAGCGCAAACGCATCCAGATGGTGTTCCAGGACCCGACCGACAGCCTCAACCCGCGCTTTACCGCAGCGCGAGCGATCGCCGATCCGGTCCTGCGCCTTGGCGACATCAAGGGGCGCAACGCCGTACGGGCGCGCTGCGAGGACCTTGCCCGCCGCGTCGGGCTGCCGATCGATCTGCTCGACCGTTTTCCGCATCAGCTCTCCGGCGGCCAGAAGGCGCGCGTCGGTATCGCGCGCGCGATCGCGCTCGATCCCGATCTCGTCATTCTCGACGAGCCGACCGCCGCGCTTGACGTTTCGGTCCAGGCCGTGGTGCTGAACCTGCTGCAGGAGCTCAAAGAGTCCCTCAGCATGAGCTATCTGTTCGTGTCCCACGACCTCAATGTCGTGCGGCTCTTGTGCGACCGCGTGATCGTGATGCAGACGGGCAGGATCGTCGAGCAAGGGCCGACCGAGCAGGTGCTTTTCGCGCCGCAGGCGCAATATACGCGGGATCTGCTTGCAGCAATTCCGCATCCGCCCGTTTGATGATGAGCATACAAGATACTACACTCCGTCATGGCCGGGCTTGTCCCGGCCATCCACGTCTTGCTTGCTTCGCTATCGTCAAGAAAGACGTGGATGCCCGGCATCGCAGACAAGTTTACGCAGTCTGCGCAAGCTTGACTGCTTCGGCCGGGCATGACGAATTGAGGGCTCCGAGCGCATAACATGGCCGACAAAAATTCAGATCATCTCGACGCCTACATCGATTCCGCCGCGGCCGCGCTCGGTATTCCCGTCGACCCCGCCTGGAAACCCACCATACGCGCCAATCTCGATGTGACGTTCAGGTTCGCCGCGTTCGTGGCCGAGAAGGAGTTGCCGGACGATGCTGAGCCCGCGCCGGTCTTCAAGGCCTGACATGGACACCGAATGGGCATCCGCGATCGAGATCGCGACGGCAGTGAAAGAAGGTCGCGTTTCGGCACTGAGCGTGACCGAGGCCGCGCTCGCGCGCATCATGGAGCGCGACCCGGTGCTCAATGCGTTTACCGACGTGGTGGCGGAGCGTGCGCGCAAGCGCGCCGCGGAGGTCGACGCCGATAAGCAGAAGGGCCCGCTCGCAGGCGTGCCGTTCGCGGTGAAGAACCTGTTCGACGTGGCCGGCCTGCCGACGCGTGCAGGCTCCAAGATCAATCGCGAGCTTGCTCCCTCGGCGCACGACTCGCCGCTGATCGAACGGCTGGAAGCCGCCGGGGCCGTGCTGGTCGGCGCGCTCAACATGGGTGAATACGCCTACGACTTCACCGGCGAGAATGTGCACGATGGCAACGCGCACAATCCGCATGACACCAGCCGCATGACCGGCGGTTCCTCCAGCGGTTCGGGCGGCGCGGTCGCGGGCGGGCTGGTGCCGCTGTCTCTTGGCTCGGACACCAATGGCTCGATCCGCGTGCCGTCCTCGTTCTGCGGGCTGTTCGGCCTCAAACCGACCTATGGACGGCTGTCCCGCGCGCGCTCGTTCCCGTTCGTCTCGAGCTTTGATCATCTCGGGCCGCTCGCGCGCTCAACGCAGGATCTTGCACTGGCCTATGACGCGATGCAGGGACTCGACGCAGAAGATCCGGTCTGCGTCGACCGTCCGGCGGAGCTGACGACGCCGGCGCTGCAGCGCGGCACGCAGGGTCTGCGCATCGCGGTTGCGGGCGGGTACTTCAAGAAGGGCATGTTTCCAGAAGCCTGCGTTGCGATGGACCGCGTCGCGGCTGCGCTTGGCGCCAATCGCGATATCGAAATCCCCGAGGCGCAGCGCGCGCGCGCCGCCGCCTACGTCATCACGACTTCCGAAGGCGCAAGTCTGCATCTCGACCGCCTGCGGACGCGCGCGATGGATTTCGATCCGGCAACGCGGGACCGGTTGATTGCGGGTGCCATGGTTCCGGCGGCCCTGGTCAACCGCGCGCAGAAATTCCGCCGCTGGTACCGCGGCGAGGTTCTAAAACTGTTCGAGAACATCGATGCGATCCTCGCGCCCGCAACGCCGTGCACCGCGCCCGCGATTGGCCAGCAGATCTTTGTGGTCGACGGCGTCGAATTGCTGGTGCGGCCGAACATCGGCATCTATACCCAGCCGATCTCGTTCATCGGCCTGCCGGTCGTTGCGGTGCCGGTGCCGCTCTCGCCGATGCCGATCGCCGTGCAGGTGATCGCTGCACCATGGCGCGAAGACATCGCGCTTCGTATAGCCTATGCGCTGGAGCAGGCGGGCGTCTGCGCCGCGCCGCGTCCGAAATTCTAGGAGAACAACATGGAGATCGACCTGCCGGAGGTGGTCGCCGAGGTCAAAGCCGCATTCGACCGCTACGAGAAAGCACTGACGTCGAACGATGTCGCGACGCTCGATGCAATCTTTCGCGATGGGCCACAGACGATCCGCTACGGCGTCGGCGAGAATCTTTATGGTTACAACGAGATCGCGGCGTTTCGCGGTGCGCGCTCGCCGGTCGGCCTCGCGCGCACGATCTCACGCACCGTCATCACGACCTATGGCCGCGATCACGCCGTTGCTTCGACGCTGTTTCATCGCATCACCGTCCCCGGCAAGGTCGGCCGTCAGATGCAGACCTGGGTGCGCTTTCCCGATGGCTGGCATGTGGTCGCGGCGCACGTCAGCCTGATCGACGAAAAGTCCGCATGAGCGTCACGCCTCTCCTGCGCGCGAGCGAGAGCGGGCGGCAGACGCTCGCCGAAACGTTGCGCTTGCAACTCGCCGACGAGATCGTGCGCGGCGCCTTGCAGCCCGGTACCGCGCTCGATGAGACGGAGCTGGCGCGCCGCTTCGCGGTGTCGCGCACGCCGGTGCGCGAAGCAATCCGGCTGCTCGCCGCAAGCGGTCTGGTCGAGACCACCGCGCATCGCGCCGCCTTCGTGGCGCGCCCGACCGCCGCGCAGCTCACCGGCATGTTCGAAGCGATGGCGGAGCTTGAAGCTTTGTGCGCCGGGCTTGCGGCCGAACGCATGACCGGCGCGGATCGGCGCGAGCTTGAGGATGCGCATGAGGAGCTGCGTGCGCTGATCCATTCGGGCGATCCGCAGCGTTATCACGAAATCAACGAGGCATTTCACGGCGTCGTCTATGCGGGCGCGCATAACGATCATTTGGCCGAAATGACCTTGTCGACACGCCTTCGCGTCTCGCCTTATCGCCGCGCGCAGTTCCGCAATCTCGGGCGGCTTGCCAAGTCGCATGTCGAGCATGACTGCGTGGTGGTGGCGATCCTGCGCGGCGACCGCGTCGGCGCGGCTGACGCCATGCGGGCGCATATCGTGACGGTGAGCGAGGAATACTGGGCCTATGCGGAGACCGTTTAGGTCTGCGCTACAAACGCCCGCCAACCGCCGAATTCCGAAATATCCCGCGCGTCGTTGACGCCGTCGGACTCGGCCAGGAAGCCTTTCACGGTCCGCCCGTCCGACAATGTCAGCGTGCCGATCGATAGCGGCGCCGGGATCGCGGCGACGAAGCGGCCGAAGCCGTCGGCCGGCAGCGCCCAGAGCTCCAGCGCGATCGAGGTGCCGCCTTGCGCGACGCGCAGCAGCCCCGGCCGCGCAGGCGGCTTGCCGTTGAGCGCATACAGCCGATAGGCCGGCGCCGTGTTGGCTGCCTCGAGAAACCGAGCGCCGAACGACTTCAGCTCGTGGTTCAGCGCCATGCCGGACATATGCGCGCCGACCACCGCAATGGCGATTTCGCCTGATTGCGGCAGCGCCGGAAGCGGCGCGAGCGGCGGCTGCTTCTTGCCCGTCGCGCCCATCGGCAATCCGGTATCGGCGTGAAACGCGCGGCCGAGTGAAGCCAGCACAGCATCCTGCCCGCCGGGCGCCAGAATGGTGACGCCGAACGGAATGCCATCCGGGCGCATGCTCGCGGGCAGCGCGAGACCCGCAAGATCGAGCAGATTGACGAAGTTGGTATAGGTGCCAAGCCGGCTGTTGAGCTGAATCGGATCGGCCAGCATTTGATCGATCGTGTAGACAGTCGGCATGGTCGGCACCAGCAGCACGTCGATCTGGCGGAAGATATGATCGCGCACGCGCCGCAGGTCTTCCAGCTTGTAGAACGCCGCAAAGGCGTCGACTGCGCTTGATCGCGCGCCACCGAGCGTGATCTCGCGCGTCACCGGATGCATCGAATCAGGGCTCGAAGCGATAAGTTTTCGCACCACGTGGTAGCGCTCCGCCACCCACGGGCCCTCGTAGAGCAGTCGTGCGGTCTCGTAGAACGGCTCGATGTCGATCTCGGTGATGAGTGCGCCGAGTCTGGCGAAGCGTTCGATCGCGGCTTCGAACTGCGCCGCCGAAACCTGGTCGCCAAAGAACACGCGCTCGCCGTTGATCGGCACGCCGATGCGCAGGTTCGGCGACGGCCCGAGCACGCCGGCCGGACGGTTGCGTGTGTAGGGATCTGCGATATCCGGCCCCGCCATCGCGGTGAATGCCGCCCATGCGTCGTCGACCGTGAGCGCGAACACCGAGACGCAATCGAGCGTGCGGCAGGCCGGCAGGACGCCTGCGGTCGAAACCATGCCGAGGCTCGGTTTCAGCCCGACGGTGTTGCCCAGCGCGGCCGGTACGCGGCCAGAGCCTGCCGTGTCGGTACCGAGCGCAAACGGCACCAGCCCGGCCGCAACCGCGACGCCGGAGCCGCTGCTGGAGCCGCCGGGAATGAGCTTGGCGTCGAACACATTGCGCGGCACGCCGTAGGGCGAGCGCACGCCGACCAGGCCGGTCGCGAACTGATCGAGATTGGTCTTGCCGATGACGATCGCGCCGGCTGCGCGCAGGCGCGCAACGCAGGTCGCGTCGACTTTCGCCGTGTAGGCGAAATCCGGGCACGCCGCCGTGGTCGGCATGCCGCCGACGTCGATGTTGTCCTTGACGGCGAACGGCACGCCGTAGAGCGGCAGTGAGGCCTCGCCCCTTGTCGCAAGCGCCTTGGCTTCGGCGATCGTATCGGCTTCGTCGCGCAGCGTGATGAAGATCGCCGGGTCGCTATGTTGGCGGATGCGCGCATAGGTGCGCGCGACAGTCTCCTCGGGCGAGGTGCCGGAGCGATGCGCTTGCAGGGTCGCCGCGACGGTGTGGTGCATTTTATCGCTTTGTCGCGATGCCGGACGGAAAACCGGTTCCCATTTTTCCTGGCATCGCTCCCCCTAGTTTTCTCGCCTGATGGCGCTCTCGTGCCAGTGGCGCAGCGCCAGATGTGCGATCCAGCTTGTGAGAAAGAAGATCGCGATGCCGCTCAAGGAAATCAGCAGCAATGCGGCGAACATGCGCGGGATCTGCAGGCGGTAGCCGGATTCAAGAATGCGATAGGCCAGTCCTGATGCGCTGCCGCCGGTCCCGGCGACGAACTCCGCCACCACCGCGCCGATCAGCGCGAGCCCGCCGGAGATTTTCAATCCGCCGAGAAAGTATGGCAGTGAGGCGGGCAGGCGCAGATAGCGCAAGGTCTGCCAGCGGCTCGCGCGGTAAAGCTGGAACAGGTTGATGAGGTTATGGTCGGCCGAGTTCAGCCCCATGATGGTGTTCGACAGGATCGGGAAGAACGCCACGATCCAGGCGCAGATCAAGAGCGACAGGTTGATGTCGCCGACCCAGATGATGATCAGCGGCGCGATCGAGACGACCGGCGTCACCTGCAGGATCACCGCATAGGGGAACAGCGATTTCTCCAGCCACTTCGACTGCGTGAAGATGATTGCGAGCGCGACGCCGACCGTGACGGCCGCAATGAGCGCCGCAAACGTAATGCGTAGCGTGATCAGCAGCGATTGCGACAGCGTCGCCCAGTCGGTCCACAGCGTCTGGGCGATCGCGATCGGCCCGGGCAGGATGTAGACCGGGATATCCTTGAGGCGGACGACCGCTTCCCACGCCACCAGCATCACGATACCGATAACGATCGGCGCGATGATGCCGGGCCATGAGCTCGCCGCGATCCCGAGAATGCGGCGCTCTTCGGCGAAAACCGGGCGCGCCTCCGAGTCGGTACCGTCATGCGGCGCGATGTTTGTCAGTGGCAGGTCGCTCATGCGGCGATCGCTTGTTTGAGCGTTTCGGACGCCACGCGGCACAGATGCGCATATTCGGCCGAGGTGCGGAACAATCCGTCGCGCGGGTAGGGGGCTTCGCTGCGCAGATCCGCCATCACGCGGCCGGGGCGCGCCGCCATCACGACAATGCGCTGCGACAGGTACACCGACTCGAACACCGAATGCGTAACGAACACCGCGGTGAACCTGTTCTGCCACCACAGCGCCAGCAGATCATCGTTGAGCTTGTGGCGCGTGATCTCGTCGAGTGCCGCGAACGGCTCATCCATCAGCAAGATCTTCGGGTGGATCACCAGCGCACGTGCGATCGAGACGCGCATCTTCATGCCGCCGGAGAGTTCGCGTGGATAGGATTTCTCGAAGCCCCTGAGGCCCACCAGCGCCAGCATCTCGGCCGCGCGCGCCTCGGCATCCGTCTTGGAGACACCGGCGAGCGTCATCGGCAGCATCACGTTCTTGAGCGTGTTCGACCATGGCATCAAGGTCGGATCCTGGAACACAAATCCCAAGTCGGGTTGCGGCTCGCCGCTCGCCGAATGCGGCGCCGTCGGCCATTCGATCGTCCCGGCGCTGGGGCTCCCCAACCCCGCAATGATGCGCAGCAGCGTCGACTTGCCGCAGCCGGACGGCCCGAGCAGGCTGACGAACTCGCCGTCGCGCAGATCGAGGTCGACCCCGCGAATGGCGAGCGTGCCATTCGCGAACTGTTTGGAGACATTGTGGATCGAGACGAGCGGACGCGTTTGCGCCGCGCCCGCCGCAACGATTGTCACGCGCCGACGCCCTTGTTCACGAATTCGAGGCTGTACGCCTTCTTGTAGTCGATGCCAGGCGAGAACGCGCCAGCCGCCGTCATCGTCTCATAGAAGCGTTTCCAGCGCTCATCGGTCATCGCGCCGACGCCGAGCTTGAGTGCATCCCCCGACTTCACGATGCCGCGCTCGTTCATCATCTTGTGCGCATAGGCGATCTTGTCGTCGGTCATGTCCGGATTGTCTTTCTTGATCTGGGCGTTCGCGGCCTCGATCGCCGGCCCGCCCTTCATGTATTCGGCCCAGCCTTCCAGCGAGCCCGTGATGAAGCGCTGCACCACGTCCTTCTTCTCGTCCAACATCTTGCGCGAGATGTTGATGGTGGTCTGATAATTGTCGAATCCCGCATCGGCGATGAGATGCACCACCGGCTGCACGCCGGCCTGCATGATCACATAGGGTTCGGATGACACGAATCCCTGTTGCGAGAGCTGCTTGTCAGCGAGGAATGGCGCCATGTTGAAGGTATAAGGCCGCGCCTGCTCGTCCGTGAAGCCGAACTTGGCTTTCAGGAACGGCCAGTAGCTGGTACGCCCGCCGGCGCCGATCAGGATCGGCGCGCCCTTGAGCTGCTCGAAGGAGTCATGCCCGACGCCCGGATGCGAGATGATCACCTGCGGGTCCTTTTGGAAGATCGCCGCGATCACCATGAACGGGATGTTCTCCTTGGCGTAGTTGATACCCTCGAACGAGTTCGACATGATCATGTCGACGCGTCCACCGAGCAGGAGTTGCGAGGGGTTTTGCTGCGGGCCGCCCATGCGCAGGTCGCAGTCGATGCCGTGCTTCTTGTAGATGCCGTTGGCGACCGCGAGATAGAAGCCGCCATGCTCGGCTTGTGCGCGCCAGTTGGTCAGGTAGCTCACTTTGTCGAGCGCCTGCGCCGACACCCGCGCGCCCGGCACCGCGACCAGCGATGCGGCGCCGCCGATCAGCCCCAGCGCCTTGCGGCGATTGATGCGGTATTTCGTCATGCTTATGATCCTCTCCCAGCACCCCGAAAACGGGGCAATTCATCACGCGATGCAAGCAACAGGTATGCCGTAGCGGGCGGCCTTGGAAAACACTGTCGCTGGGCTTTCATGCCCAAGGATACAGCACTGGCGTGCCCAGGTAAGAGGCAGGCGCGGAACAGCGCACTTAACCCACAGGGGCGCCCACGCTTACAGGTTGCGCATAGGGTATTTCGCGGCCGTTCGGCGTCCGATTGCTTTGCGCCGGGCCGGATGCGACTTTCGAGGCAATCGAAGGAGACCCGGATGCCCGCTGCCGCCGAAAAAGCCACCGCCCGCTACGACATCGATGGACTTTTGGGCGCCATTGGCGACGTACCGGTGACGACCGATATGCAGCGCGTGCGGCTGCGCTCGCGCGACTATTTCTGGTACTCGCCGGTCCTCAACAAGCAGCTTCATGGCAAGTCCGCCGACATCGTCGCAACGCCGCGCAACGAGGCGGACGTAATCCGCGTCGCCGCCGAGTGCGCCAGGCGGCGCATTCCGCTCACCGTGCGCGGCGGCGCCACCGGCAACTACGGCCAGGCCGTGCCGCTCGAAGGCGGCGTGCTGCTCGATCTCACCAACATGACGGCGATCGAATGGCAGAGGCCGGGCGTGATCCGCTGCGAACCGGGCCTGAAGATGAACGACCTCGACGCTGCCACCCGGCCGAGCGGCTACGAGCTGCGCATGCACCCTTCGACCAAGCGCATGGCGACGATCGGCGGGTTCGTGGCGGGCGGTTCGGGCGGCATCGGCTCGGTGAATTACGGCGGCCTGCGCGAGCCTGGCAACATCATGGCGGCCCGCGTGGTCACGCTGGAGGAGACACCGCGCGTCATCGAGCTGCGCGCCGACGCGGCGCAGAAGGTCAATCGCGCCTATGGCACCACCGGCATCATCACGGCGCTGGAAATGCCGCTTAGCCCCGCCTGGCCGTGGATCGACGTCATCGTGACGTTCGATGATTTCTTCGACGCAATGCAGTTCGGCTATGAGGTGGCGCTTGCCGACGGCATCACCAAGAAGCTGATCACGCCGATGATCTGGCCGGTCCCGCAGCACTTCAATGCGCTGAAAGCCCATTGTCCTGAAGGCAAGCACGTCATCTTCGCGATGATCGCCGAGCCGTCGTTCGAAGGCTTCAAGGCGATGCTTGGTGCGCGCGGCCGCATGACATACGAGCAGCCGCATGACGACTCGCCCGGCAAGGAGCCATTGTACGAATACACCTGGAATCACACGACCTTGCAGTGGCTCAAACAGGACCGTGGCATTACCTATCTGCAATGCCTGTTTCCGCATGACCGCGTGATCGAATCCGTACGCGAGATGTGGGCGATGTTTCCCGACGAAGTGCTGCCGCACACCGAGTTCATCCGCTTCGGCGGACGCGTCACCTGCTCGGCGCTGCCGATCGTGCGCTACACCACCGAGGAGCGGCTGAACGAGATCATCGCGCTGCACGAGAGCCACGGCGTGTTCATCGCCAATCCGCACGTTTATACGCTGGAGGACGGGACGCGCCACAAGTCGACCGG
>JBBWZU010000033.1:0-2547 GCA_039649225.1 Hyphomicrobiales bacterium
GGCGTCACGGCACTCATCTACGGCCAGCAGATGGGCGAGAAGGTCGCGCTTTTGACCGACGGGCGTTTCTCCGGCGCAACGCGCGGCATCTGCGTCGGGCATATCGCGCCGGAAGCCGCGATCGGCGGGCCGCTCGCGCTGGTGCAGAACGGCGATCGCATCCGCATCGATGTTGACGCGCGCCGCCTCGATGTGCTGATCGATGACATCGACCTTGCGCGCCGCCGCGCGGTCTGGGTTGCGCCCGCGCCGCGCCATCGCGCCGGATTGCTGGCGAAGTATGCGCAATGCGTGGGCCAGGCGGACCTCGGCGCGGTCACGCATGCGGGTGGTGTGGTGTGGCCGGAGTGCCCGCCCTCATCCTGATGCCCGCTTACCCTCAGACCTCATCCTGAGGAGCCGCCGCAGGCGGCGTCTCGAAGGATGGCCACAAGTACAGAGTTCACGCCCTCGCCCCTTCGAGACGCCATGCTTCGCATGGCTCCTCAGGGTGAGGGCTAATGGCTATTCAATCGGCGCCACCACCGTCGGATGCTTCAGCATGTTCGCGTCCAGCTTCTTGTCGATCATCTTGTTGTCGGTATAGACGTCGAACATCGCCTGGATGCCGGCGAAGTTGGGCGCGCCACCCGGCTCGCGCGCGAAGTCGTTCTGTTTCAGGAGATACGAGTCGAGCACCGGGATCGGCGCCTTGGTGATCTCGCTCACAACCTTCATGGTCTCGTCGCGATTGGCGAGCGCCATCTTCAGCCCGGCCGTGATGTCCTTGACGTATTGCTTCACCAGCTCGGGATTCTTGTCGACGAAATCCTTCCGGCAGGCTTCCACGATATGCACGATGTTGGGCAGCGCCTCTTCAAGCGCGAACAGCTTGCGGATGCCGCCTTTGGCCTCGGCGCGCGCCGCGAATGGCTGGTTCATGTTGGTAGTATCGACGCGGCCCTGACGCAGCGCGTCCTCGGACAGCGAGAACGACACCTCGACGAGCTTGATGTCCTTGTCGGGATCGATGCCATGCCGGCGCAGCATCAGGTTGAACGGCCCCTGCGTGCCGCCCCCGATGATCGAGATGCCGACGGTCTTTCCTTTAAGGTCCTCGACCTTCTTGATCGGCGAATCGTCCTTCACGGCCCAATAGACCGAAAAACTGCCCGGCTTCTCGCCGACATGCTGCGCGACCACATAAGTCTGGAACGTGCCGCTTGCCATGCCTTGCGCGATCGGCAGCACGCCTTGCGTCGCGCAATCCAGCGCGCCCGCGATCAGCGCCTGCGCCATCGGCGAGGTCCCCTGGAACTGCGACCATTCGATCTTGTAGCCCTTGCCGAGGTTGGGGAATTTCTCCGGCCGCCGCATCATCCAGTATTTGGCTTCCTCGGCCGGGATGGTCCAGCCGACGCGGATCGTCGGCACGTCCTGCGCCTTCGCGGCCGACATCAGCACACCGGCGGCAAGCAGCGTCGCAACGAGAATACGGTTCATGAAGGGTCCCCTCTCCGGTTTCGGCGTGGGCTCCGGCCCCGCCACCGCTGTCGGCCGATATGGAACGATGCCGGGGTGCAAAGTGCAAGGCTCGGGCCTTGAGGCAACTCAACTATTGCGCAGCACGAGCCGCAGGCGGATACTCTTGCGAAGCAAATGAATCAGCTTCGAGGAAACGCCATGACGGGTCGTCACGGACTGCCGCTCGCCATTGCGTTGGTTCTGCTCGCGACCTCTCCCGCCATGGCCGGCTCCGCCTGGGATGACATCCGCGCTTCCGCGTTCGGCACGCGCACCATCGAGGATGGGGCCGCGATCGTGGCGTTCCAGGCCCCCTATCGCGCCGAGGACCAGCGCGCCGTGCCGCTGGCGGCCGAGGCCGCCTTCAAGGACGGGCGCAAGATCAAGTCGATCACCTTCATCGTCGATGAGAACCCGATGCCGGTCGCGGCGGCGTTTCGCTTCGCCGACAGACGCGACCGCGCCACCTTGAGCATCGACATCCGGCTCGATCACGCCTCGCCGGTGCGCGTGGTGGTCGAGGCCGACAATGGCGCGCTCTATATGATCGAGAAATTCGTCAAGGCCTCGGGTGCTGGCGTCTGCGCTGCGCCGCCGGCCGGCGATCCGGTGCTGGCCGCGAAAACCATGGGTCAGATGAAGTTGACCGATTTGACCGGCCCCGACGCCGGCGCGACGCGCTTCCATCGCTCGGCGCAACTCGACATCCGGCACCCGCAGCTCACCGGCATGCAGATGAACCAGATCACGCTGCTCTACACGCCGATGCGGTTCGTCAACGCGGTCGAAGTGCGCCAGGGCGACGAAAAGCTGTTCGACCTCGAAGGCTCGATGACCTTGAGCGAGAACCCGCGCATTGCATTCGACTACCAGATCAACGGCGCGCCGCTGATCAAAGTGACCACGAAGGACACCAGCGACACCGTGTGGAATCAGGAATTCCCGGTGGGTTCGAGTAGTTAGTGCCGCTATTTCTTGCGCTTGGGCGCACCGCGCGGCTTCGCGCCGGATACCTTCGCCAGGCGCGCCGCCGCAATGCCGCGC
>JBBWZU010000303.1:0-6194 GCA_039649225.1 Hyphomicrobiales bacterium
GGAAACGGCACGACGCGCCCGTTTCCGTTCTGGCTGCGCTCGATGATTTCGCGCATCGACCGTTCCAACGCCGGCAGCTGGAACGGCTTGCGCAGGATCACGAAGCGCCCTTCGGCGGCCTGCACCATGTCGCTGTAGCCCGAGGCGAGCAGCACGGGAATCTGCGGATAGCGATTGCTGATCTCATGCGCGAGCGCGATGCCGTTCATGCTGCCCGGCATCACGATATCGCTGAACACGACGTTGATTTTCTCGCCGCGCTGCAATCGGCTGAGCGCCTCGGTGGCGTTTCCAGCGCGTGTCGTCCGGTAGCCGAGTTGCTCCACCAGCGAAGCGGTGACCTCGGCGACCTCGGGGCTGTCCTCGACGATCAGGACCATGCCCTGCGCGGCGGCGAATTGCTGGGTCGGCAACGGATCGACCGACTTGGTCACGGCGGCGTGGCTGCGCGGCAGGTAGATCGTGAACGTGGTGCCGCTGCCGACCGTGCTCTTGACCACCACGGTGCCGCCCGACTGGCGGGAAAAGCCGTAGACCTGCGCGAGGCCGAGGCCGGTACCCTTGCCGAGCGCCTTGGTGGTAAAGAACGGCTCGAAGATCTTCGGCAGCACATCGGGCGCGATGCCGACGCCGGTATCGGTCAGCGACAATGCGATGAAGTCGCCCTCAAGCTGGTCCGCCCCGTCGCTCTTCTTCAGCGTGACATTGCGCACCGACAGCGTCAGCGTCCCGCCGCCCGGCATCGCGTCGCGCGCATTGACCGCGACATTGACCAGCGCCAGCTCGAGCTCCGCGATGTCGACCTCGACCGGCCAGACGTCGGCCGCAACGTCGTGCTTGAGCGCGACATTGCCGCGGAGCGAGCCGACCAGCATCTCGTGGACGGCCTCGATACGCTCGGCAAGATCGACGACCACCGGGGTGATCGGCTGACGGCGCGAGAACGCCAGCAACTGGCGCGTCAGGCTTTCGCCGCGCCGCGCCGCGGTATGCACCGCCTCCGCCGCCTGCAGCAGCTTCGGCTCGGACAGCTTGCGGCGCAGGATCTGCGCATAGCCGCTCATGATCATCAGCAGGTTGTTGAAGTCATGCGCGATGCTGCCGGTGAGCTGGCCGAGCGCTTCCATTTTCTGCGACTGGGCCAGTTGCCCCTGCGCGCGCTCGAGCGCAAGCTGAGCCTCGCGCCGTTCGGTGATATCGCGGGTGACCTTGGCGTAGCCGACCAGCGTGCCGTTCTCGTCGCGGATCGCCTCGATCACGACGCTGGCCCAGAACGCGGTCTCGTCGCGCCGCACCTGCCAGCCCTCGGCGCGGTGCTTTCCCTCATACGAGGCCACGCGCAACGCGCGCGCCGGCTCGCCGCGTAGCTGCTCCTCTTCCGGATAGAAGCGGCTGAAATGCTCGCCGATGATCTCATCGGTCGAATATTGGTGGATGCGCTGCGCGCCGGTATTCCAGTTGGTCACGCGGCCATTGGTATCGAGCATGAAAAGCGCGTAGTCGGTCACGCCTTGAACCAGCAGCCGGAACCGCCGCTCGCTCTCGGCGAGCGCCCGCTGCGCCGCGCGGCGCTCGGAGATATCGTGCTTCAGCGCGGCTTCGACGCGGTTCCTTTGCTGGATCTCGGTATTGAGGATCTCGTTGGCACTCTTGAGCGCCTTCGTGCGCTCGTCCACGGTCCGCTCCAGATCGTCATTGGCGCCGCGCAGCTTCGCTTCGGCGAGACGGCGCGCGCTGACATCCTCGACGATCGCCACCAGGTGACGCACCGCGCGGTTCTGGTCGAAAATGGCCGAGACGCTGTGCTTGGCCCAAACGATCGCGCCGTCGGGCAGCGCGTATCGGACCTCGGTCACGAACTCGTTGCCGGTGTGGACCGCGTTCCCGAGCAGCTCGAGAATTTTCGACCGATCCTCGGGATCGACGATGTCCTGAATTCGTTGCCGCACGAGCTCGTCGAGCGGACGCTTAACGATGTCGCAAAACCGGTTGTTCAGGATCGTGAAGCGGCCCGTCGTATCGAGGCGTGCGATGCCGACGAGCGCTTGCCCGAACACCGTGCGCAGATCCTGCGATTGCTGGCGCAGCCTCGCTTCGATTGCTTTTCGTTCCGCGACGTCCGCGCTGAGCATGAGACTTGGAACCGCGCAGCTGATCACGAACGCGATCACCAACAGGAAAGCATCGTTGAGCGGCATCCCGGCGAACGGCCCGCCGGCCGTCAGCGTCCCCCACACGGCAAAGCACGAGAGGATGAATGCGGCCGTCGCGGTATCGCGCGGGCCGCAACGTAACGCGGCCGCGAGCAGCGGCAGGACCGCCAGGAAGCTCAATGCGCTGCGGCTTGCGGTCTGTTCGACCAGCGGACTGAACGCGACGAGGCCAACCGCAGCCGCGGTAAAATGAAGTCCGAACGATTCCAGGAAACGGACGAAATTGAACGGCTGGAATTGAATGCGCGTCCACAACACGAGCAATGGCGTCACGACGAGCGCACCGGCGACGTCGCCCAGCCACCAGGTGAACGCGATGGCGGGGAACTTGGCGAGTTCCGCATAGCCGGCAAAGACCAGGCTGCTGACGCCGACGGTTGCGCTGATCACGGTGCCGGGCCCAAGACAAAGCAACGCGAATTTCGCAACATCCTTGGGGCTGTCGAAGGTCTTAGCTCCGCCCGACCAGCGAATGACCAGATAGCCGGTGACCAGCGCCTCGATCGTGTTGCCGGCCGCGATGCCGAGCGCGGTCAGGAACTGGCCTTCCATGCTGGCGTTGGGGATCTCGGTGGTCGCGTTGGCGAGCAGCGACGCCAGATAGATCGCCGGCCAGACATGAATGCCGCGCAGGAGTATCGCGGCCAGCGCAAGACCGGCCGGAGGCCAGATCGGGGTCGCGCTCGGATGAATGGACGCGAGCGTCAGCCCGGCTTTCGCCAGAAAGAAATACGCCGCGCCGATGACAAGGATTTCAGCGCAATATCGCGCCATTCCGCGGGCGCTGAGCCCGTTGACAGCCTCTGACGTGCCTCTTGGGAGCAATGTCACGGCCCATCCCAAAGCAACTGCAGGCACTCACAAGATAGCCCTTTCTACGCGGCCTCTCCATATTGACGAGCGGCGGGAAATCCGCAGCAGCCCGCGAATCACGCATGTGACGATCATCAATTCCGCATGTGTGTCCTGCCGGCAACTCGACAGCAACCGGACCTACCAGTGTAGAATCCATCAAGACTGCGCGATATGGCGGTACCAAGGCATATCGGTTTCCCTTAGATCAAGAACACCACGCTCGCGAGGTATTGATGTCCTTTGATATCGGCCTGCTGCTTTTCCCCGACATCACGCAGCTCGACATGACCGGGCCGTATGAGGTGTTCATCAAGTTTCCCGACGCGAAGGTGCATCTGGTCTGGAAGACCAAGGCGGCGGTGACGGCGGGCGGTGGCATGCAGATCATGCCGACGACGACATTCGCCGAATGCCCGCAGCTCGATCTGATCTGCGTTCCGGGCGGCGCGGGCATGAACGCGCTGCTCAATGACGCCGAGACGCTCGACTTCATCCGCGCCCAGGCGAACGGCGCGCGCTATGTGACAAGCGTGTGCACCGGCGCGCTGGTGCTCGGCGCGGCCGGACTCCTGAAGGGCAAGCGCGCCGCGACGCACTGGATGAGCCGCGAGATGCTCGGCGCGTTCGGCGCAACGCCGGTGGCCGAGCGCGTCGTGGTCGACGGCAACGTCATCACGGGCGGCGGCGTTACGGCCGGCATCGATTTTGCGCTGCGCGTTGCCGCCGAGGCGTTCGGGCCGGAACTCGCCAAGTCGATCCAGCTCGGCATCGAGTACGATCCGCATCCGCCGTTTGATTCAGGTTCGCCCACAAGCGCCGATCCGGCGCTCGTTGCAAAAGTGCGCGCGGGCGCGGCCCAGCGCCAGTCCGAGCGGCAAGCGGCGGTCGACAAAGCGGCAGCAAGACTGGCATAGCGCGCCTGCAGTCACGCTCTATGCTGCCGCCGAAACGCGCATGGAGAGTGGTCATGAAGCTTGAAAAACAGATGCGAACCGGTGCGGCGCCGGTCGCTGTCGCACGGCTCATTGCTGTCGGCAGCGTCTTGGCGATCGGCGGCATCTTGCCGATCCCCGCGCAGGCGCAGGGTGACGGGTTGTGGTCGGTCTACGAGAGTGCATTGAAGCGGGCCAAATATGTCGACCTGACGCATACGATTACGCCGACGATTCCGGTCTGGGCCGGCTTTGGCAAATCGACCTTCGCGCCCGCCAAAGCCGGCGCTGCGGTCGAAGGGCTGGCCAAGAAGGGTGACACCTTCAGCTACAAGAAACACGGCTTCGAGGCGACGCAATACCGGCTGACAACCGATCAGCTTGGTACGCAGCTTGATCCGCCGGCGCACTGGGCGCCGGAATATCCGGCGATCGACGAACTGCCGGCAAGCTACGCGGTGCGCCCGCTCGTCGTCATCTCCATCGTCGAGCAGGTGAAGAAGAACGCAAATTACGCATTGCAGGCCTCCGATATCGAGCAATGGGAGAAGGCACACGGCCGCATTCCCGAGGGCTCGATCGTGTTCGTGCGCTCGGACTGGTCGAAGGCATGGCCCGATCCCAAGCTCGCGACCCTGAAGGAATTTCCCGGCGTCTCGCTCGACGCACTGAAGTTCCTGCACAACGAACGCAAAATCCTGTTTCACGGCCACGAGCCGCTCGACACGGATTCGACACCGAACCTCGACGGCGAAAGCTGGCTGATGCATAATGGATATGCGCAAGCCGAAGGCGTGACAAACCTTGATCAAGTGCCGGAAACAGGCGCGCTGGTGACGGTCGGGTTCCCGAAATTCGGCGGCGGTACCGGCGGTTATGCGCGCTATGTGGCGATCTGCCCGCCCGATTGGCCGCACGGGGTGACCATCGGGGCGCAGGACGCACCGCTGCCGAAATCAAGCAAACCGCTACATTTTGACGCAAAAGCAGGCATGCGCGTTCGCTAGCGCCCACGAGTGCTGTGTGAGATGCACCATTGACGCAGGCACCGCTTGTCCTGCAAGGATCACCGCGCCGACGAGCCCAACCGTCCGGCGCGGAGATTATGCGATGAATCAGCAGCGTCGTGGCCCAGCGCTGACCAAGGCCGAACTGCGCGCCCAGGCCGAGCAGGCGATGGCCGCGGCCACCAAGCCGATCACGAAACTTCCGACCAAACTGGTGCGCCAGTGCGGCAAATGCGGCGAGCCGACATCCGTGATGGTGGAGCCCGGCGCCGCGACGCCGCCGTTCCGTTGCAAGACTTGCGATAAATAAGTCGAGAGTTCTTTAGTCGCGCGTGATCTTGTCCGAAAACCGCTTCACACTTTTCGGGATCACGCGGCCTACTCGCCGTTCCACCCGCAGGCCGTCAACCGCGCGCGCATGTGATCCGGCGCCGGCGCGAGGACACGCACGGGTTCCTTGTTCTTCGAAATCGGCACCACGATCTCGCGCGCATGCAGCTGCAGGCCCGGCGCGTCGACACGCGGCACGAACTTGATCTGGCGCGCGCGGCGCTGGCTCGCCTCGTTGCCGTAAATGTCATCGCCGAAAATCGGAAAGCCCATCGCGGCGCAGTGCACGCGCAGTTGATGCGTGCGGCCGGTGACCGGTTCGAGCGCGAGCCAAGTGAGGTTGCCTTCCGGATGCGCATGGGACGCACCCTCGCCAGACACCCGGTGCGCCTCCTCCCCCACTTGCGGGGGAACGTTGGGAAGAGGGCCCTCTCCCGCCGCGCTTTGCGCCGCGACCCCTCCGGCAAGCCGGAGAGGTGAAGAAAGAAAGCGCCCCATCACCTTCCATTTCGTCACCGCGGGCTGCCCGTTCGGATCCGGCTTCATCCACCAGCCGAACTGCGGATCGAGCCGCCCGAGCGGCATGTCGATGGGTCTCTCGTCCGCCTCCGGGCCGCCGTCGACCACGGCCCAATAGGTCTTGCCGATGCGGCGATGCTTGAACAGCAGGCTCAGGCTGGCGAGCGCCTTGCGGTGGCGTCCGAGCACCAGACAGCCGGAGGTCTCGCGATCGAGCCGGTGGGCGAGCTCCGGCCCGCGCGGCAGGCCGTAGCGCAAGTGGTCGAACCAGTCCTCCAGGCTCGGACCGCCTTTGGGTCCGCGATGCACCGAAAGCCCGGCCGGCTTGTCGATCACCA